>JBAVGL010000350.1:0-3680 GCA_049684795.1 Chitinivibrionales bacterium
TTACGAGTCAGCCACGGCTTATGGCCGTGGGGCGGGATGGTTGTTTCATTATTTCCAATAATTAATTCCTGTTTATAAGAACGCCATTCTTAACCACAGGAATGGGAGTTCATGTCAAATGCCCACGGATGGAAACGGCGAGAAGTGAACCTGACCAGAGGACCGGCCTGAGTGACCTTAGTTTATAAGGATTTAGAGGCAAAAAAGAGCCTCCACGTTTTAAAAACGTGGAGACGTTCGATAAAAATGGCGGAGAGGCTGGGATTTGAACCCAGGGTACATTTCTGCACACACGCTTTCCAGGCGTGCTCCTTAAGCCGCTCGGACACCTCTCCTTAGAGTGTCTTGGTCTGGATTGGCTACGTTTTTTTTCGTAGATAATCCAGACTTAGACACTCTTACCTGCTGTCTGGCAGGCGCCATGAGGCAGGTTCGTATGAAGCAAAGAAAAATACCTTATTGCGCAGGCGTTGTAAATGTCTTTGGTCAAGACCTTAAAAAAATCAGGCCGGACGCAGATCGGGCATTTGGCCAATGAAAAGATTTATATTGTAACAACGGAAGAATAAGATAATAAACGTGGCCGCAGGAGGAAGGGTCATCAATACGATTTATTGTAAAGAGCGGAGGTCATCAAATGCCAAAAACATATGTACGGTGTAAAGTCTGCGGATTTGTCATGGAAGAAAAAAGCCTCGGCGAGGTTTGCCCAGCATGCGGGTCCGGGCGGTCGGAGTTCGCCTCGGACACGGAGCGCATGTCTCCCTTACGACGCGCTCTTTTAGATAGCCATATTCATCCGATGATCGTTCATTTTCCGCAGGCATTTGTAATTTTTTTATTGGTTTTGAGCAATATTGCGCTCTTTTCCCGCGCCCCGTTTCACAATAACATGATATTAGTCGTCCGCTACCTGGCAATTCCCTTGCCGTTTTTCGTCGCGGGCGCCTTTTTATCGGGAATAATTGACGCTAAAGCGCGATTGAAAAGGCTCCTTACACCCATATTATATTCAAAGATCGTGGCGGGAAGCATATTTTTCATTTCTTCGCTTGCATCCGCCTATATGGCGATTGTACTGAAGGAGTTTCATCACACCCTGTTTTTCGCAATGGACGGATTATTCATTCTGGAGTTCGTTTGCAGCGTTGTTGCGGGGAAATTAGGATTGCTTCTTCTCTGCACAAAATTACAGGATTGATCGTAACTTTGTTATAATGTTTATCCATTAGGTCTAAAAGTATTTCTAGAAATGCTCATTGTAATGAGCGTTATTTTTAGAATAAGCCTAATTATATCTTGATTATTTGATTCTTTACTGTATATTTATTGATATACGCTCATTGCATATTGAATATTTTCTATGCAACACAATGCATCTCGTCCGCCGACGGGGACATATGCGGAATGAGAAAGAAAGGATGGTTATATGATTAAGATTTATGGTCTATTGCATCTGACTGTGGCGCTTTGCATCACGGCCGCGGTTTCTTCAAGCACTGCGCCAATCGTGACGCCGCTCTATCCCCAATATCGATTGACGCCGGCAAGTCCCACGGCCGCCGATAGCGTGTCGTTCTGGCTTGTCGAGGGTAAGTCATATGAGAGCTGTTATCCCCGGTACTCATCGAGCTTCCGGCTCGATTCGCAATCGGGCTTACTCGCCACGATTATTATCATCAAATACCAGGAATTATTGCTCGGTATAGCGTGTATGCCCATGTCGGATACCGAGGAGTACGGTCCGAAATTCAACTTCGGAAAACTGCCGATAGGAACCTATGCCATTTTTGACTCTGTAAATGGCACGTATGTAAAATCGTTCTCCGTTACCGCCTCGGGCGGCCAAAAGGACTCGGTCACTGTCACACCGACATCGCCGACCACCAAAGATTCCCTTGACTTTTCGCTTTTCGCGGCAAATCTCGGTTGCGGCGGCACGGTGCATAACGACACGGTGACAGTTGCCGATACGTGCATTTATCTTTCCTTTTCCTATGAGGATTGTCCGGCCTGCGATTGCGTTTCCATAGGACGATGGATACCATTCCACTCCAAACCACTTGCGGCCAGAACCTATGGTATTTACAAAGCGCAAAGCATTTATTGCGCTCCTGGAACACCCTGCCCGATGATCGCGATCATGCCGGAGCATGTGGGTCAGGTCACGGTGCATCCAACCACGGCGGTCTTCGCGGGTCCGGCTGCAACATCTCATGGTGCAACTGTTTCCTTTGAACGTTCATCGAAACTTTTAATCCTTTCATTGCCAGCAACGCAACGCGTTTCGCTTGAACTGTATGGACTTGATGGTAAGGAAATTTCAACGGTGCTTGATAATAAGGAATTGGCGGCCGGATTTCACGCGCTTTCGTTGAATAAGTTTACCAATGCTCGCGGGTGTCTCATAGCACGGTTAAAATCGGACGCGGGCGAATCAACCGAACTCTTGTCGATAACGAAGTAGTTAACAAAAAGGAGGTCGTTATGAAAAAGATAGGCTCGTTACAGCAAATGGTTCTTTTCTTTCTTGCGCTGTCATTTTCCATTTTTGCGGCGTCACTGCCCATTATCCTGCCCCAAACGTATCCCTACGCAATTCTAACGCCGACCGCTCCGGTGCAGACCGACTCGGTCGTCATGCAGCTTATTCTGGGTAATAACAGCAACAACTGCCTTTCACCCTATCTGGGCTCTTTTCGTATTATTCAGACTTCAAATTTTGTCTGTGTACGGGCACCCTGCTCGCAACAGTATTTAGTCAAGATCGGCTACGCGCCGGACACGAGGCCGATTAATGTCATGTGTCCCATGGTCGCCGGGCCCTACGGGCCGACCTATCATTTCGGCGTTTTGAATGTTGGCGCGTATACGGTCGTTGATACCACGGTGGGCAATGATACGCTTCTGAACTTTGTCGTGAGCGAAAAAAGCAGTCTCATTTCCATCGCCGGCGCGGTAACAAAATGGAACGCCCTGATATACAACAGCGGCCCGGCAGTGGTTGGGGCAAAGGTCTATCTGCAATCCCCCAACAATCTTGCGATACTGAATAGCTTGACCGATGCAATCGTGGCGCCGATCGTATACTATCCGATCATCGATTCCGCCGTGACCGACAATAGCGGCGCCTATTCCTTTGCCGGACATGCGAGCGGATCATACATGGTGTCCATTTCCGCCGATAATTACCAGTCCTATTCAACGCCCGGCATGGCGCTGACGAAGGACACCGTGCTCAACACCATCCTCCTGCCGGTCAATGCAACCGGCAGCTTAAGCGGCGTGGTGAGCGGCTACGGCAGTTGCCATTACGTCAATAACGTCCCGTATTGCACAGGGCTTTTAACGCCGCTTGCCGGTTGCAGCGTGACCGTGGCGTTTCCCCCGATCCTGTTAACGCCGCTTACCGCCAAACGTGCCGCGGCATTAATTCCGGCAAGCCTTACCACGGTCACCGACAACAGCGGCAACTATTCATTTCCATCTATTCCCGTCACCTATGCCAATCAGCCGATCACCGTGACCGCGTTCAAAGCGAATTATAATCAAAAAAGCGCGTCGCTTTCGCTTATCACCTCTCCCAACGCGACCCAGAACTTCAGCCTGGAAATAAGCTACACGAATTCCAATACGGTGGAAAAAAACGGCATGAGTTTTACCATAGCAACGGACAAGGC
>JBAVGL010000351.1:0-1700 GCA_049684795.1 Chitinivibrionales bacterium
CGCAAGATCATCGGCCAAGTCGGTAAGCAAGGCTGTTTCATCGGCGGTAAAAGATTCAGGTTCCCTGGAATAAATGGTCATCGCGCCGAAAGCGCGGTTTTCGTTCAAAAGGGGAAGGACCAGGGACGACGCATATCCTCGCTTCAGCGCATCTTCGCGCCAGGGCTTGAATGCGGGGTCGGTGAGCATGTTCCTGCATTGGCAAGGTTTTCCCGTACGGATTGCGGTTCCCGTAGGCCCTCGGCCGCGTTCGGCGTCGGCCCAGGTAATGTCTAAAAGTTCCAAATAGCCGTCTTCAAACCCCGCGGAAGCCACCGGCGTCACGGATTTGCCGTCATCGTTTTCCGCGTACCCTATCCAGACCATCATATGACCGCAGTCTTCAGTAATAATTTTGCAAACTTCCTTAAGGTACTGTTTCTCGTCCTCCGCCCGCATCATCACCTGGCTGCTTTTATTGTGCGCCTTGAGGGTCCGGTTTAGTTTTTGCAAGGACTCCTCGGCCTTCTTGCGCTCGGCCACGTCACGCCCAAGTTCGGCGCTTACGTGCTCCGCTTCAAGGCGGGCCCTTTCGGCGTCTTCGATGAGGTTGAGCGCGGCCCGGCGCGACTGGCGGAGGCTTTCGTTAGCGGCCTCAAGTTCCCCTGCGTGGCGTTTAAGTTCTTTTTGTAAATTTTCAGAAGATTCCTTTGCCTGTTTGCGTTCAATGGCGTACCGTATGGACCGGGCCATGGACCTGCCGTCAACGGAACCCTTGACAAGGTAGTCTTCCACCCCGTCATGGATCGCCTCGGCGCCCAAGGCCTCGTCGGCCAATCCGGTAAAAACGATCAACGGAAGCTCCGGGGCCGTTTTCATGACGCTCATGTAGGTATTCTTGCCCATGCTGTCGGGAAGCCCTAGGTCGATAAGCCCGACGTCGAAGAGGATTTCGCGCAATTTTTCCGTGGCCGTGTCAAGCCTGTCTGTCCAGGTCACTTCAAAATTTTTTCCGGTCGCCTCAGCCAATATGCCTTGGACCAGGCGAGCGTCGGAAGGACTGTCTTCCACGAGAAGGATTTTTATTGGTTGCGGATTGGGCATATTGTTAAGGAAATTCGTTAAAAACCTTACATTTTAATTTTTTTTTACCTCACCTCTCGGTCCCCTCTCCTTGCTAAGGAGAGGGGAAGACGCGAAGCGGCAGGGTTGAGGTAAATTAGGATACCATGAGTATTATATACCTTTATTGCGGCTTCGCCGGAAGCACGACCACCGACAGCCAGAAGTGCTCTATCGATTGGACCACTTCGATGAACCGTTCGAAATTAACCGGTTTTGTAATATAGCAATTCGCATGCAACTGGTACGACCTTAAAATGTCCTGCTCCTCTTTTGAGGTGGTAAGCACCACTACGGGAATGGTTTTTAAATCAGGATCGGCCTTGAGTTCTTCAAGGACTTCGCGTCCGTCTTTGCGGGGCAAATTCAGGTCGAGCAGGACAAGGTCCGGCCGCGACGCGCCGGAGTATTTCCCTTTCCGCCGCAAAAATTCCATGGCTTCAACCCCGTCCTCCACATGGTCTACCTGGTTGGTGACCTTGGCAAGGCCCAGGGCCTTGATCGCGAGCTTTGCGTCGCTGGGACTGTCTTCTACCAGAAGTATCCGTATTGACCGTTGCGTCGGTTCATTCATGCTTTTTCTCCTTTACAAGTATATA
>JBAVGL010000352.1:0-4432 GCA_049684795.1 Chitinivibrionales bacterium
GGCCATTGCAATACCTGCCCTGCCATTTCTGAAACGTGGTTATAAACCCGTGCTCCCTGAAAACACAACCCGGCAATCGCATCGATTTTAATTTGTCAAGAACTTCGGCAATGTTGATAAACGGGGCGCCTATGATTTCAAAAGGCCGGGTCGTTCCCCGGCCCTCGGAAAGGTTGGTGGCTTCTAAAAGCACCATTCCCGGATACACAACCGCCGTATCGAGCGTCGGCATATTGGGCGAAGGCAAGACCCAAGGAAGTCCGGTTTCACTGAACAGCGAATTGCGTTTCCAGCCGGTCATCCAGACCACATTCAATTCCAATGACGGAAAATAGAGTTTCTTAAGAAGCATTGCCATCTCGCCCATGGTGAGCCGATGACAAAGGGGAATCGGAGCGCCGCCGACGAACGAAAAGTATTCAGGCAAGAGCATGGGACCGTCAAATCCTACCGCGGCAATCGGGTTCGGCCTGTCCAACACCCATACCGGAAGGCCTTTTTCCGCGCAGGCTTCCATGCATAATTTTATTGTCCAGATATATGTGTACGGCCGCGCGCCAACGTCCTGAAGGTCAATCACAAGCGCATCAAGGCTTTCAATCATGCTTGGAGCGGGCTTACGGTTCTTTCCATACAGGCTGTAAACGGGGATTTTGCGGGTCGGGTAAGCATATCCTTCCCATTCGACCATATTGTCCTGAGTCTGCCCGGACAGGCCATGCTGCGGCCCGAACAATGCGGCGAGAGTACATGGCTTGGAAAGAAAAGCATCGATAATATGGGTATAATCAGCGGCTATCGAGGCGGCGTGACAGACAATCCCGACTTTCTTGTTTTTAAGCTTCGGCGGGAAATTTTTAAGGAGATTCTCAAGACCCGTTTGTACCATAAGTTTAAAATATATGAGAGTTTAAAATTTACAAAGCATTTCACCTGCTCTTCATGGTGAGCTTCGCCCGGACAGCGATATTGACCTCTTGGTTGAATTTGAAAAAGGTCATGTTCCCGGTCTAATTACGCTTGCAGGAATGGAAATTGAACTTACGGAATTACTGGGCCGCAAAGTTGATCTACGAACTCCCGGAGACTTAAGCAAACATTTCAGGAATGAAGTGGTTCGCGAAGCCGAGGTGCAATATGAAGCTTGACGACAAAACACGCCTTGAGCACATGCTTGAATCCGCACAGGAGGCTATTTCTTTTCTTGGACGCATGACAGTGAATGTAAAAATCAACAGCGTCATTATTTTATGTCGTAGTTGATCACATCCATGCACCGTCTGATTATTTCCCGGCCATACTCCGTCCAGATGCCTTGTCCCCAGTAACGGTAACAGCTTGTCTGGGACGTCAGTAAAAAGAAAAGGGCCTTACGATATGCCGGGCTATTAGTCGAAATTCCCGGCTCAATCACCTTTTCGTAAAACAGCGCGCTGGCTTTTTCCATCGGGCCAAGGATATTTTCGTATCCCTTTACCCATGAAATATTATTGGTCCAGCTTCCGCCCTCCATATTGAAACGACCATCCTGCTTTTTCAGGTCACTAATCGTTTTTGCCAGTTTTTCCGGTCCTTCCCCGCTTTTAAAATTGTCCCATATCCGTTTCTGGAAAAGCGGCACGAGTTCGGGAAAATCTTTTTCAGTGATCCCCGTATCGGCGAGGTGTTCGAGATATTCGGTAACGTTTATCAACGGAACATTGGAGCCCGACGATTCCCGCGCCGCTTCCATGTACTTGCCGGGGAACTCATTCATCATCACTCCCCCGTTTTCACCGTCAGCGATTTGCGTGACGAGCGGCGGGATCTTTTTCCCCGCAAAGTCCCAACGCGACAAACTCTTCGCCTCGTAATAAGGCTGCATCTGCGCCACCAGTTTCGTGTCGCTGCCCTGTGTTTTGATTATCGCGATAATACTCACGCTTTCGCCCTTGCTGTTGCGGCAGACCAGCCTGTGCGGAACGTGCTTTTGCGAAGGGCCTTGTCCGGTCGAAGGCTGCTCAACGGAATGCTCCTGGACAAGCACCCATTCGAAGCCGCAGTCTTTGAGCGTCTTGACATATTCATATGCCACGTCGGGGTGGTTTGGGAGTGCCATTTCGGACGGCGAAAATCCGCGCACCCGGCCAAGCGCTTCCAGGCCGAAGATCGCGGCAAAATGGTGCTGCCATGCCTTTACATGGAGCCTGAAGTCCTGTGACGGGGTCGAGGGCGCGACCGCGTGGCCCCACGGGCAGCCGAGCCATTCCACGCCTCTCCGAAAAGACGGATCGCACGTCACCTTTTTCAAGCTGTCGATGACATCGTTGGCGCCCATCTGTCGCAACCCGTATAGCAGCGTGCCGGAATATTCAAGCATTACGCGCGGTTCTTTTCCTTCGGCCATAAGCTGCGGAATGAATTCACCCATGCGTTTGTAGCACCATTCAAACACCGGCGCGTTGTGGTTGTCGCCGATGCCCTGATTGTCCATCATATATTTAAGGTTGCTGATGATCTGGGCAGTACGCATGTCGCCGCCACCCGCGGGAATAAGCGGTTGGTGCATGTGGAGCGCAATGGCGCAGGCGCTATTGATTGATTTAAAATCAATGCGGCTTTCCTGTTTAAAAATTGTTTTATTCTTCCCGCCTTGTACTGCATGCTCAATAATTTTCTCGGATCCAGAAATGTTCGGTATGCCGTCGATGTTTTCCTGGAGTTCAGACATAGTGGTGCTCTCCATTTTCAATTTCCAACATTATTAATTCTTTCTGCTGCCGTGGTCTGTTCAGGCCCCCGCTTGCAACAAATACGTTCATAGATCTCAAGATATTTCTTCCCGGGCAGGTCCCATGAAAAATCATAACGCATGCCATTAAGCACAAGCGCCCGGAATTCCCCTGAAGAATTGTACCATAGATTCAGCGCCCGCGACAAGGCTGATTCAAGGGCCGTAGTATCGTTGTCCCTGAATGTAAAACCGTTACGCTCCTCTACCGGCCTGTCCGAAAAGTCCTTGTCGAATATGGTATTGACAAGCCCTCCCACCGCATGCACCACGGGGACGGCGCCGTATTTAAGCGCGATCATCTGGGAAAGTCCGCACGGCTCGAACAAGCTCGGCATAACGAGAATATCCGCGCCCGCGTAGATCAGGTGCGACAGGTTTTCGTTGAAGCTTAATTCCAGATGACAGTCGGGGTTGTTGTTAAGCTGATTCTTCAGGCTTGCAAAATCACGGCTGATGCCCGCGTCGGGACTGGTTCCCAGAAGGACAAATTGGCATGCGGGGGAGAGCGCGTATCCGATTGCATGACGGATAAGAGGAATGCCTTTTTGGTCGTCCAAACGACCTATACATGCAAGAATCGGTTTAAAATCTTTTCGCAGCATCAACCGCTCGCGTAAGGCCTCCTTATTCCTGTATTTCTCCTGAATTGAATCGATTGAATACCGTGCAGGGATAAAACCGTCCGTTTCGGGGTTCCATATTTCATAATCGACGCCGTTAAGGATCCCTTCGAATTTCGCTTGGAACTGGTCAAGCGTGCTGCCCAGGCCATACCCCTGATTGGTGGATTTTGCCTCCCAGGCATAATGCGGCGAGACCGTCGTGACGAAATTCGAATACACGATCCCCGACTTCATCAGGTTGAGCGCCTTTGGATTAGCATTATCCCGCATCTGCTCGGGCCTGAAGAAATACTCGGGCCTGCCGAGTCCGGTTGCATGAAGGACCTGTTCGCCCGCGATTCCCTGGTGCCTGAAATTATGGATTGTATAGCAAACCCGTGTTGCGTCCATTCCCTGTTTGTTGTAGATTTCATAGAGCAAAACGGGTACAAGGCCGGTCGACCAATCGTGGCAATGGATAATATCGGGGCGTTTGCCCGACTTGAATAGAAACTCAAGGCCGGCTTTGCAAAAAAAGGCAAAACGCATGACATCGTCGTTGCATCCGTAAATAACGCGGCGGTTGAAGAAATTTTCCTGCGAATGAGGCTCGATAAACAGGCAAGAGCACTTATGCACCCGGCCCGACCAGACGGAACAATGCACGGCGCCCCTGCTCCACGGCACCCACAGATCATTGTTGATTTCGGTAAGACCGGTTATCTGGTCATACCGCAGACAATCATATTTGGGAAGAATTATTTCAACCGTATTGCCCCTGGTCTGCAAATCCTTGCTCAAGCCATAGACAACGTCCGCGAGCCCGCCGACTTTCGCCACAAGATCGCATTCCGGAGAAATCATGATAATATTCATGTTTTTTTCCAATTAAACCAACTCGTTTCGATACGCCTACCGAAAAGCAGGCTACTCAACAAGCGGAAAAAAAGAAGCTGGCTGAGTGTCATGAAACGACGTAGCGAAGCCATGTTACCTGCAAAAATGCCAATACAAAGGTATCAAATATACTCCATGCCTTCCCGCACCCGGGTTAACA
>JBAVGL010000353.1:0-2503 GCA_049684795.1 Chitinivibrionales bacterium
GTCCCACACCAGAACCCCACTCCCATCTTTTTTGAAATTATCATAATTAAGCAGGAGAGAATTATTACCCTGATAATAACCCAGGGAAAAGCGGCCGAGCTTCCAAATGTTCTTTGCAATAAGGCCATACGTCACATTGTAATTGGTTGGAAAATCTCCGGTATAATGGGTGCCTAGATCAAACGACCCAATTGCGATTGCCGGCTGATATTTGAAGAATGCATCTTCCGGCGTTCCTAATTTGGCATTCAAATAAATCGGATATTGATGATATCCGCCGATATCGCGATAATCTATTCCAATTTCAAGGCCTATTTTCTTAAATGGTAATACCCCGACGGTGATGCCGCCATTGGTAACTGTCGGTTCGTCGCCGCCATACAGAGGATTCGACTCTGTTTTAATGTAGGTGTCCCATCCCAAATGAAAAACACCAAATCCCTGGATGTCGGTCGAGGGCATCCATATTTGGGTGGACGGCGTGGCCGATACAAAATTGTACATTGTCATTATTAAAAAACCTATTGTCAATAATCGCACTATCGTTTTCATGTCTTCCTCCTTTTTTGTTCGTGATTTATTGTTAGGGCGCGATATTCGCGCCCCTATCTCGCGGGCGCGAGAACCGCGCCCCCTGCAATAATCAATTTACAACGCGTCTTTGCCTCGTTCGCGCGTGCGGATGCGCATGACGTCTTCCAGCGGCAAGATGAATATTTTCCCGTCGCCTATTTTCCCTTCCTTGCCCGAACGCGCCGAATTGACAATCGCAAGGATGGTCTGCTCCACATATTGGTCATCAACCGCGATTTCGAGTTTGACTTTGCTGACGAAATTCACCGTATATTCATGGCCGCGATACACTTCGGTATGGCCTTTCTGACGACCGACTCCCTGAGCGTCGGACACGGTAAGCCTGAAAAGTTCGATCTGGCTCAATGCCTCCTTCACAGCCTCAAGCTTAGTGGGCTGTATTATGGCTATGATATATTTCATACGTGACTCCTTAAAACTTGGTTTTTATTTTCACCTCTCCCCTGCCGCTTCGCGTCTTCCGCTCTCCCTGCCAAGGACAGCGGAACGAGGGGTGAGGCATTTTCCTTTTGTTTTTTCAGATTAAACCCATTTCCTATTACCCATTACTAGTGTCTATAAATTATACGCATTTTCCCCGTGTTCGCTGGTGTCCATGCCCACGATTTCAGCTTCCGGCTTAACGCGAAGACCAACCACGGCCTTTATGACGAGGAATATGAGAATCGTTACAATGGCGTCGTAGCCTATGGTAGTTCCGACGGCGATAAACTGGATTTTAAGCTGCGCCGGATTTCCATAAAGCAATCCTTTCCCGGCCGCATTGATAGCCGGGTCGGCAAAAACTCCGGTAAGCAGCGCGCCGAGGGTGCCGCCTACGCCGTGGATCCCGAACGCATCAAGCGTATCATCATAGCCGAATTTATGCTTGACAACGGCAACCATGAAAAAGGGTATTATTCCCGCCAGCGCCCCTATGACAAGCGCTCCGCCGATATTGACGAACCCCGCCGCCGGCGTAATGGCAACAAGTCCGGCCACAGCGCCCGACGCCAGGCCAAGCGTCGTCGGTTTTTTATTGTAGATCCATTCGGTGAACATCCATGCCAGCGCGGCCATTGCCGTAGCGGTATTGGTGTTGATGAACGCGGCGCTTGCAAGTCCGCCCGCCGTAAGCGCGGACCCGGCGTTGAAGCCGAACCACCCGAACCACAAAAGCCCCGCCCCGGTCACGGTAAACACCAGGTTATTGGGCTTAAGGTCCTGCCTGATGCGCTTTCCAAGAAACAGCGCGCCGACAAGCGCCGCGATTCCGGCGTTGATATGCACGACCGTTCCTCCCGCGAAGTCTAAAGCGCCAAGCTTTGCCAGAAAACCGTTGCCCCATACCCAGTGCGCTATGGGCAGATACACGAATGTCAACCAGAGCACGGTAAACATGATCCACGCGGAAAACTTCATGCGTTCGATGTACGCGCCGCTCGCCAGGGCAACGGTAATCGCCGCGAAAGTCAACTGGAACACCACGAAGATAAACTCGGGAATGGTGCCCGACACGGTGTTGACCGTAATGGTGTTCATCATGAACTTTTGAAGGTTGCCGATGATCCCGTGCACATCGGTACCGAAACTCAGCGTATACCCATACACGATCCACAGCACGCTGACAATGCAGAAGGTGACGAACGACATGGCGATGACGTTGAGCATGTCCTTGCGTTTTGCCAGGCCTCCGTAAAACAATGCAAGACCGGGGAGCGTCATGAGCATGACCAGGGCCGTGGCCACGATCATCCACGCGGTGTCACCCGAATCGATCTTGGCCGCGGGCGCCGGCGCAGGGGCAGGAGCAGCGGCGACGATTGTTGCTTTAAGAGAATCAACGGCTTTATGCGCGGTGTCCCCGGTTTGCCCGAAAGCGTAATATGCAAGAAACCCCACCACCATCGCGAAAAGCGCGATGTATACA
>JBAVGL010000354.1:0-5634 GCA_049684795.1 Chitinivibrionales bacterium
TGTCCACACGGTATTGAAGGCCGTGACATTGCCCGCCATGCCCGACATGAATGACGCCATGAGCGCGGTAAGACCGAGGCCCAACACTCCGGACGGCAGGTAATGGCCGAGCATGAGCGGGATCGTATTATTGTAATTGATCACGCCATCGGGTCCTTTAAGGCTGAAACCAGTGACGCCGCTCTGATACGTAAGAGCAACGGCGATCATTCCGGGAAGAATGACCAGGATGGGCATGAACATTTTCGGGATCGCGCCGATGAGCGGCGTGCGGCGCGCGGCGGACATGGAATTTGCCGCCATGGCCCTCTGCACAACAAGGAAGTTCGTGCACCAATACCCGAACGAAAGCACAAACCCAAGCCCGAACACCAGTCCGAACCATTCTACTCCCATCGGGTTCGCATGGGCGCTTCCCATGTACGACCAGCTTCTTGTCCACGCGTCGGGAGCAAACCCCTGCGCTACCGCAACGGCGTGCAAACGATTCTGCACTCCGCCCCATCCGCCGGCGTCCTTGAGGCCGAGGAAAACAAGCGGAACGAAACCGGCCACAATCAGGAAAAATTGAAGTACTTCATTGTAAATTGCCGAGGTCAGGCCGCCGAGGAACGTGTAGGCAAGCACGATAATGGCCGACATCACGATGCTGAAATTAAAGTCCCATCCGAGAAGGACCTGCATGAGCGTGGCCATGGCATACATTGAAATTCCCGACGCAAAAATGGTCATGATCGCAAAGGAGAAGGCATTGAATCCGCGAGTTTTTTCATTAAAACGCAGCTTGAGGTATTCCGGCACCGAACGGGCCTTTGACCCGTAGTAAAACGGCATCATGAACACGCCCAGAAAAACCATTGCCGGAATCGCGCCGACCCAGTAGAAATGACAGGTGGCGATCCCGTACTTCGCGCCTGACGCGCCCATTCCCATGACTTCCAAGGCGCCGAGGTTGGTGGAAATGAAAGCGAGCCCCGTGATCCAAGCCGGGATCGACCGTCCCGATTCAAGGAAGTCCTTGCTCGATTTCATGTATCTCTTAAGTACGAAACCGATGCCGAGAACGAAAGCAATGTAGATAACCATGATGGAATAATCAATGGCGCCTACTTGAATTTGGCCGTGCATAGCCTCTCCTTTCTTAGAAACTCTTGTTGAATTATCTAACCCACAAGGTGGATAAGCCTCCGTACGCAGGAATTATATACGCTGGATGCGTATGTAATTCAGCTACAGTAACTAAAACACCAATAAATTTGCGAATTTATAATTTGATTAATATAGCTATAAGGAAATAGATGGGGCAAGAGATAATTAGGTTCTTTAGGCGAATTATATACGCCTTTAGCGGAGATAATTACCCGTACAGAACCTTATCCACCTTGGGGGCTAGATCGTTTTCCTACTTGATTGTTACAACTTGCACCATTATCTGATCACTGCGCTGGTTTTGGTAACACAAACGTATCCATTCGGGACTCCGGACGTTGTTTTCAACGCGCGCCTCGTCAACAATCCCGTCAAACCATTCCGACTGATCGTCGGATTGGCGTCCGATGACGAGATCGTAAAAATTACTGGAAATATTCGGGTTTGCGCCCTCCGCCGAAAGGGTGCTGTCAACCGCCATGCCGTTGACGTAAAGGTATTGTTTCATGCCGTTTCTTACACCGGTTATAAGGGTCCAGACGTTCGCCGTCGCCGGGGCGGTTGTTGTCGTGTCCACTCCGTACCCCGACAGTCCGCCGTAGAATTCCCAATAATTTTGCTTATTGACCATGAGCCCATACTGCGCGCTGCCCTTTGAAAGAAACACATGGAGACCATTGTTGAGCGTTCGTGCGTAAACCCATGTAGAGACCGTATAGAAACTGTCGGTCTGGACGTCGAGGCGGCTATTGCGCGCATTGAGCGCCGTAACGCACTGCGACGAGCCGTCGAAATCAAGACCGCGCGCGATAACGGCCGCAACGTCCGACGAGCCGGTCATCGCGGTGGGCGTCCCGTCAAAATGATTGAGCGTTGCGTCCTTTTGAATGTTCGGGCCGGATTGCCCCAAATGCCATACTCCTTGAAAACCGTTTGCCGTGTCGAATACCGCGGCGGAATTCGAAGCGGTCTTTGCCGAAGGGTTCCCCCACAACATGGTGAACCAGCGGGTATCATCGTTTCCGTAAACCGTGTCGCATTTTACCCATATGGTAGCGGTCGCCGTCGCGGAATCCCAATCCTCAATTTCGAAGGCAAGAGCGGAGTTGTCCGTCTTGAGAAACCTCATGTCTTCTCCATTAGGCCTGGCCTGTTTGAAATTAAAATTGCCTGAATTCAGCCGGACCAGGACAGGGAAATCGAGAACATTCTGGGAGATATTCGCGCCTGACGCGGTGGTATTGAACAGGACTTTCGCCGAATGCAGCCAGGCTCCCCATTGAGTAAGTTTGATCGTGTCGGATGAGGCGATGACCACATCATGAAACAAGACTATCGCGGGCGACAAGTTTGCCTGCTGAAAAACTATGCTCGTCAATTTCCCCTGAGGCACGGAATCGAATTCAACGCTAGGCGTATTGGGTTGCACCGTCTTCCAAAAAAATGTCCCGGAAATTGACATGTATCCCGAATATTTTGTCAAGCTGTCGGGAAGCCAAACGACGAGGGTGGCCGGTTTCTTAAGCGTGTCGTCGGGAATCCGCACCACTTGGGCGGTTCCAACGATAATTGAATCAATAAGCGCTTTATTTCCATCGACCTGGCTAACGGCATAGACATTATAAACTCCCTGTTCAATATTATATAGGTTAAACTCGCCAAAGCTGTCGGAAACCGCTTGATATTTCGGGGACAATGCCGCGTCAAAAGCAGGATTGTACCCGGAAGGAACAAGGGCAATTGTCGCTCCCGGCACGGGCTGGCCCGTAAGGGCAACAGTGCGTCCGGTAACAGCGTTAAAGGAATTTAAAACTATTATGCCCGAAGAATCTATGGCCACGTTTCGGAATAGCACCGTCGAATCGGCCCTGGTTTTTTTTAATTGAATGCTCGGAAGAACGCCTTGCGGAACCGAATCAATTCTGAAAATGCCGTTTGTTTGGGTAAACAATTTCGAAAGCAGCGTACCCGGCATTGTAATAAAGCCTGATGCATTGATCAAACTATCGGGAAGCACAATATCGAGCGTTGCGGTTTTTTTAAGCATTTTATCGGGAACAGTATTGATTTTCCCTGAATCAACTGCAATGGAATTGACCAGAATTTTGGTCCCGTCGCTTCTCAGCTCGGCCTGAAGGTTATAGACTCCTTGATTGAGACTGTCGAAACGGTACTTGCCGTTCGCATCAGTCAGGACAATCATTTTAGAAGGCAAATTCCCATCAAAAACAGGATCATAGTTAAGGGGAATAAGGGCAACAACCACGCCCGCCCTGGTCGCGCCGTCCGCCGCAAGGATCATACCGCTTACTTCGGTGTCGGAGCCGCCGCCTGAAAGCTGCAGGGGCGAATACGTGCACGCGTCGATGAACATCGCGGCGACGGCCGAGAGCAACCAAACCGGAATCTGTCGGGAATGGGTTTGTTTCATAATTTTCTTCTTTATTTTTTATCAATGTCCTTGCTTAACGGAAAAAGATTAAAAGTAAATTGAACGACCCGCCCGGGCTCATTATCAAGCTTGGCGATTTCAAGCAATTCCTTTCGAAATTCCCTGGTCCTCATTTTAAAAAGTTCAAACGTTGCCTTGGAAATACTGAACGTCGTGGAGGCGCTCATTCTGTCGGAACGCTGGACCCTGTCAAAAGACTTAATGGCCATTTCGAGCATTTCGGTCTGGAACTTCTCAATAACGAAGGACTCGTGCGGACCGGGTTTCACGCCGATGATCGTGTCGGTCTGATGATACAGCCCGGTATCGTCGCGTTCGATAAAACCCAGGCGTTCAAGCAGAACAATGGACTCGTGCGCCTCCCTGGCTGAAATCGGCGGCAAAAGCTGTTGTCCGAGCAATGCATAGTCGTCCTTAAAATCAAAGAACGTCACCACTTCACGAACGACGCTATGGTACCATTTGGAATAAAATTCATAGCGGTCCTTACTGATTTTTTTCACGTCAAGAGGTTTACGACATTCCACAATCCGTGAATAATACATTGTCTTTTCGGAAATGGTTTTCGACTGGTTAAAGAAAACCAGGTTTTCAAAGTAATCGTTTTCCTCTTTTGAGTGGCCTATTGCGGTGGAAATTTTATCGATGCTTTTTTTAGTAAGGTTTCTTTTGCCTTCGATGACATAGTATAAAAACGCGGACGCATTAATTCCGGCTTTTTTTGAAAAATACCGATATGAGAAATATCTTTTTGAGTCTTTCTGCTCATTATAATAATCTTTGAGATAGAGCCGGAAATTTTGATATTCGAATAGGTTGATCATAACGACCTTAATCCAAGTTATTTATCTTCTTGTGAACATAATATAATTAAATTCAAATAATTTTTCATATTTTTTTAATAATAATGCTCATGTCAGTGAACGAAAGTATTTTTTTCACCACGCGGGAAAGATGAAAGGAAGAGAGCGTCTTCGCGCCTTATAAAGAATTTTCAAAATATTTTTGGAACCAGATCATAATGCTAATTCTCTTTAATCTCTGCATTTTTTTGCTGAAATATGAAAAAAAAGACATAAAATGGAACCAATTAATTAATAAACAATCGAAAATATTTATGCGGAACACAGGTTTGTTATGTATATTTAAGAAACGTAAGCAATTTTGGAAAAAATAACCTAAACAAATAAATTTTCAATAACCAATAATATCAACAACTTATAGATTCATGTGAATATTTTTGAAACAATATCGCTAAACATTTTTTGACAAATCATTTTTTTTAGTTATTATTATATAGTTTGGTTTAATTTGGTTTATATTATTTTCTTTAATTCAAAAAAATAAGCATATCCGATGTTTTGAATGCAATTTAAAACTCACCCTCAATTTAAAATATTTTCATCGGACGAAGTTTATTTTTACTATATTAAGAAGGAATAATTGTTAAATCCGGCGGCCAAGGTTCCGATGGCGGAGAAAAGATCGGTTTATCAAATGGTATTTAATTGTTTTTTTTCAACCATTTACAAAAGCAAGCAGGAGGGTAACTATGTTGCTTCGTTCTAAGGGTCGATTGATTGCAAGCGCTTTTTTGATCGCCGCTATGGGGCTTTGCGGCGCCATTTACGGCTGGACCACTCCCGGTTCAGAAAATGAAACAAACTCAGGCGGGAACTATCCGCTCGGATGCCCCATGGGAGGAATCGGCGGCGGGAACTTCAATTTTCTGCCCAATGGCACCTATAACACGACCTACTGCCTTGACGCGGCGGACGCCGGCGCCATGCCCACGTGTTACGCTTTCCAAAAGCGGGGAGCAACGGCCTTTTCCGCGACTTTACAGAACGCGGGAAGCATGACCACCACCTATACCGGTTATTGGCCGACCGTGACCATGCAATATGCCCAGACCGGCATCAATGACGCCATTGTGCTCAAATGTTTTTCGCCCATTATCGCCGGCGACGGCATTGCCAGCGACAATGAGAACTCCTCGCTGCCCATTGCCATTTTCAAGTTTACGCTTACGA
>JBAVGL010000355.1:0-1918 GCA_049684795.1 Chitinivibrionales bacterium
TACGTCGACGCCCGTACCCCGGCGCGCAAAAGACCTGCGAGGATTTTGCCGGGTCACTATTCCCGCGGGACAATCAAAGGCCGTTACCTTTACGCTGGGACCGAGGGACTTTTCATATTATAATGTCAATACAACGGCGCAAACCGGCCAGTGGACGGTTGCTTCAGGAGCCTACGATATTATCGCGGCGTCCACGTCCAATCCTGCGGACCTGGTAAACGGCAACGGGAAATGCGTTATTCAAACGTTAACGGTCCAGTAATAATGATCCGCCGCTCCAGGCGGCGGATCATAAACTCTAATGGAGGTTTCATGAATCCGCGTTGGTTTTTCAGAACGGTAACGTGTTTGTGTATTTTCAGTTTTGGTATTTCAAGCGCCGGCGACTCCACCGATGTTAAATTTACGCCGTTTGGTGGAGGCTCCGTGGAAGTCGGCCAGATTGAATCAGGGTTTTATGAATGGCCAGGCCAGGACATTGGCGCCATCGATCATGTGTGGCAGCAGCGGGCGTTCGGAAGGCTTGGCTACGATGTGGTATATAAAAACAACCTTGATATAAATATTTCTGGCGAGGGGCTTTACGCTTTTTCTTCGCCGCAAATAGGCAAAGACCCTCAAACCATGGAACCCAGGTCTTTTTTTTATGTTAAAACCGCTAACGCCACATATACGTTTTTAAACTCCGAGCAACATGGCCTGCAATTGCAGCTAGGCTTTTTTCCTTATAAATACAACCCCGACGTCAGGAACCTTGGTGAGTATTTATTCAGGTCCAACGCGTATCCACTCCTTGTGTACGCCGATTTCGACTATCCGAAGGCGGACCTTTTGGGCGCGCGGGCGCATTTCCAGTACGAATCGGCCGGTAAGATTCTTCTTTTACAAAATGATTTATTGCTCAATTCAGAAATGTATACCGTTCCTGTCCAGGATTGGTCGCTATCAGACGTTATCAGCGCTAAGCTGTTCGATGCAATAACCATCGGAGGCGGCGTCAGTTTTTGCAACCTGTTATCCGTGTACCAGGGGCATTATATGGGGGGGTTAGCCGTTGAAAAATATTTTAATCTCGATTCCGCCACCGCACGGGCAAGAGGGTTTTATATTGCGGATGCCGCGGGAGACAGCGAGCTTTTTGACTGGAAATCCACGAAACTTATGGGGCGTGTGTCCTTTGACCTGAAGAAGTTATTACCTTGGGACCTTTTCGGCAAGAACGACCTGATGCTCTACGGTGAATCGGACATAATCGGATTAAAAAATTATCCTAAATATTTTACCGACTTGAATGACAGGATAATTTATTCAGTGGGTTTTAATATTCCGGGTTTCAAGATATTCGACGTAGTGAATTTTGAAATGGAGTATTGCCGGGACACGAGCGCGTTTTCCGATTATAATCTTTTAGGCAGCGCAACTCCTTACCCGTTTCCCGTGGAGTTGAATACGAGCAATTCCTCCCTCGGATATAATGTTAACAGGAACCAGGTACGCTTGTCGGCCTACATAAAAAAATCAGTTCTTGACGGACGCGTTGATTTTGTCCTCCAATGCGCCCGCGACCATAAAAAAATCAATTTTTATTATTTTGACTATAATTATATGTCCTTTATGGAAACATTGCCATCGGGCAATAACTGGTGGTGGGTATTCAAGACGGAATTCAATTTTTAATTTAAAAGGAGAGGCATTATATGCATCGGTTTATACTCCAAAAAATCTTGTTGTTGTTGGGGATTTTGGGCCTTTTTTTCAGCGGCAGTTACGGCCAAACCGCCGCAACGCTGCCCAATACAAGTTTCAATACCTTTATCGCGGCCACCGACAGTTTCCCCGGCTGGGCGTTTACAAAAGACGCAACGGGCGGCGCCAAATATACCGTTACTCAGGAAGTGGACAGCGCGCACAGCGGGGG
>JBAVGL010000356.1:0-5689 GCA_049684795.1 Chitinivibrionales bacterium
ATTTTCTTAAGTATGGTCGCGTCGAGCGCCGTGGGAACAACGCCGGTCCAGGAAGGAAGGACAAGTTTACTGAATAGAACGCTGGCGCCTTTCCATACTCCCGCGCCGGTATATGGCAGGTCGATATAATTCACTTCGCCGCTGATGGAGTAGACGTTCGCATATACTTCCAAACGTAAGACCATTGTCGTGTCGGCGCCGCTCAGCATATAATCGAAATAAATGCCGTTAGCGCCGTCGAGCGCTGCGTTGTATACGTCGGACGTTGTTTTATCATTCCACAGTTGCGTGCCAACGCCAACAAAAGGTTTAATGACGTCGGTTGACGGCGGCGCCGTATAGCTTTGGCCCAGAGTAAACTGGATGTCCGCGCCGTTTGAGCCACTGTATCCTTTTGGCCATGTTGGTCCAATGATGATAGTAGAAAGCGTCGGATCTATCGGGTTAATGGTAGCGCCGCCAGTGATCGCGGAAAATTGCGATGCGGGAACGTTTCGTCCCACGCCGTCGGAATAGGAATACCAATAATAACCGCGGGCATTCATGTTATAAGGGACCTTCTCCATATTGGAAAGAAGCGCGGCGGGCGAAGGAGTTTGACCCGGAGCGCCGACGCATGTTGCGCAAAGATCAGGCGAAACAAAGGTGTATCCCTGAATCGAGATATCGTCGATGGTAACCGTACCGGAGGTGTTGGTGCCGACGCCAGTGAGGGCAATTTGCCATTGTATTTTGCTGATGGTTTTAAGGCTTGTGGCTAAAGGCACAAGCGGGTTTTTCGTCCAACTGTATTGGGCAAGACCGCCGCCCAATCCGCCCGAAGTCAAAGAAATGACGAATTGCGTCCAGGTCCCCGCCGGGATAGTGCACGTGGAATAGAAATAGGCGAAATCCTTTATATTGACCGTATCGACCAATTGGAAATCAATCGATATGGCCTTGGTGCTTTCGAGCCAGAACGTTATTGACTTTGCGCTGCTTAAATCGATGGTTTTGCCGTTTGCGCACAACATCGTTCCCATGCCGATAAAATTATATGAGGGAGGAGTACCGGCTTCCGTCGGCCCCAGAACATAAGGAAGAACAAGGCCCGCTCCAGTATGACCTGCCGCGGCCGTAGGCGCGACGGCATAGCTTCCGTCCGCGTTTTTGGTAACGCCGGGGATCGACGAATTCCCGCCATCGGAATGGTCGTCGTAAAAATACCAGTAAAAACCGAACATGTTCTGGTTTGTACCGCCTTCGAAGTTATCGACGGTAGCGTCGGCAAAAAGGTTAAATCCTGTTCCCATGGCCAGCACGGTCAGGAAACATAAAAAAAGCTTAAACGAGCGCATACAGCATACCTCCGTTATAAGTGGAATAAAAAATATTCGAATTTAAAATAGTTAGTGGTGAGATTTTTTAACAAGGTTCAGATAAAAAAAATAAAAATAACGACGCCCTGAAATACCTTTCCGCCCGGTTCCTGCAAAAAATAAACTAACAATTATATATGCGCTTGAAGAATGTTTGAACGTGGCAAAATATCTTTTCCACTAATATAAAAATAAAACAGATAAGCACGTTTCGGTAATTAAAAGAAATTCATTGAATTTATAGTGTAATTCAAATAAAATTCTTAGGGCGCCCCACGGCCCTTCACAATACAAGGTAATTTATAGAGGTATTCTAAAAATAAGGACGCGTGACCGCGGTTATGTTTAAAAAAATCCATTTTCCCTATAAGCTATGGCTTATTTCCCTGGTATTCAGCGCTTCAATTTTCGCTCAAGCGCCCGCGGACACGAGCGCGCGAGCCGGTATTGTTCACGAGAGCGCCAAAATTTCCCTTATCATCGCCCGCCCGGCCACCTCTTCAAAAAACAATCCGCAGGAGCTTTCCTGGGTCCCGGCTTTTTCGCATGAATTTCTTCTGTTCCGCCTGGGTGTGTTCAATCAGATAAGGGTTGTTGATCCCGAAACCCTCGCCGTGCACGTGCGCGGGTATAATTTATACGGCGAAACCCCGCCTTCCGAACAATCTTATCTGGCTGTGGCGCAAAAGCTGAACGCGACCCATGTGTTGTTTCCTAAATATGAGGCCGACAAATCAAGCAAATCCATCCGGTTTTCCCTGACGCTGCTTTCAACCGACGATTCAAAAAATTCCCTGAAGGGCGAATCCACCGGGCCCATCGATAAGATCGACGTTTGCCTGGATTCGTGCGTTTCGCAATTGCTGCAGGCATGGGGAATACAACCCGATCAAAACGCTTCCAAGTTTCTCCGGACCGCGATAACGGGAAGCGGAAAATGCGAAAAATCCATTGGAAACGACCTGAGGTCGGCGTCTTCGTCCAAGGGAGCGGCCCATAAGAAAATAGCCGAAGACCTCAAGAAATGCTCCGACCAGGAGCCGCAGGCGTATCTGACGTATTACGTAGGCGCCCTGGAATACGCAAAGGGGGGCGATTTCGAAAACGCGGGCCTTCTCTTAAAAGACCTTATCTACAAGCTCGGCCCCGTTTATCCTTCGCTCTATCCGCGCGCGGCGCGCTATTTCCGGCTGGCCGAAAAATTCGAGGACGGGCTGCAAATGGTCAAGCTCTGCGAGGGGCTGAATTTACAGGCGGAAAATCTCACGGAGGAAAAGGCCCGTTTGCTGGAAGGAATTGAAGACTGGGACAAGGCAAAGGAAGCGTATCTGGACGTGCTGTCATCCGATCCCGCTAACTACCATGCCCTGCTTTTTTTGATGAAGAAATACAATAAGGACCGCCAGCCGGAGAAAGCGCTCGACGAGTCCGGCGCCTTCCTGCAGGCCTATCCCGACAACGGCACGGGGTTGCTGGAAAAAGGAAAGGCCCTCATCGCCCTGCAGCGCTTCTCTGACGCCCAGCCGGTTCTGTCCAGGACCGCTGTTTTGATGCCGGACAACGCGGAACCGCACCTGCTGCTGGGCGACGTCTACCAGCATAACGGCGATAACGGCATGGCGATAAAGTGTTATTCAAGGGCCCTGGAGCTGACCCCGGACAACGTCGCGCTGTATATCAAAATCGCGCGTTCCCGCATGCTGATGAAAGACCCGGCAGCGGCCCTGGCGGGACTTAAAAAAGTCGAAAAGAAATTTTATGATAACGCGGAAGTGCAGAAGGGGATCGGCATGGCCGAATACCAGCTCGGAGACACCGCCGCGGCAAAGCGCGACCTGGCCCGCTTCATGCAAAGCGGGGAGCCCGACGTCGCCGCGTGCTTGACGCTGGGGGAACTTTATTTCAACACGGCCGACTACGCTAAATCCCTGGAAATATACGAGAAGGCCCTTAAAATCGACCCGGGCAATTCCATTGCCGAAGGAAGCGTCAGGACCGTAAAAGCGAAGCTGCAGGGGATCGGCGAAGGCGCTACGAAAAATGTGGGCGAGTCCACGGAATCGCAGGGCGGCGTCCGGGCGATCACCGTGCTGCGCGTCCTTTCGGGGGTAGTTTGCGTTGCGGGAATCGCCGGCGGGTTTTACATGAATTCGAAATTAAGCGGTTTACAGGACCAATATAATAAAGCGACTTCCACAAGCGACGTAAACTCGCTCCATACGAGTCTGAAAAACGATCAACTTTTCAGGAACGTATCGTACGGGGTCGGTGGATTGTTCGGGGTCGGATTTGGCGTCACCTTTGCGATCCCATCCGGGGCGAAATGACCTGAAGGGGCGTTCGGGAGGCATATAATGAACATGCGAAAAATATATACCGGTTGCGCCCTTGTCGGCGTTCTGGCGGCCGCGCTGTGCACCAAAGTTGATTATTCAAACCCGATCGACGCCGATGGCTCGAACTACGTCAGCGGCATTTGCTCGTCGCCCGAATGCATCGACTCCGCGACGGCCATTACCTCCAACAATATTGCGGCTTACTATGACTCGACGTCCGCCTGGTATCAACACCATAAGGGCCGGATACTCCAGCACAGCACGCCCGTCATCACCTTCACGGGAGGCATGCCGCCGGGAACGGACTCGGTCATTATCGCCCTTAACGACCCGAACCATGTTCTTGGAAATCTGGGTTGCAGCGCTAGCGACCCGATTTACGGCGATCTCTCGAAATTCGTCATCATAACAGGCGTTCCCTATGCTTCACGATGTTCGACGTATGCGACTATTTACAGCGTGACTAATCGCGCGGGTGATTCAACGCAAAGAACACGATACATTATTGTCGATTGCAGCGCGCCTCAATTGACTTTGCTGGGCGCCAACCCGGATTCGATCCAAATCGGGGTGGTTTACCATGATCCCGGCGCAACGGCAATTGACAATATCGACGGAAATGTAACAAGCAAAATCCATGCGACCCCTGCTTCGATCAACACGTCGGCGGCTGCCATCGACACGGTCACGTATTCAGTATCCGACAGAGCCGGCAATATCGATTCAGCACAAAGGATAATTGTCGTTTACACGCCCCTTGTCAAGGACACCATCGCGCCCGTGATCACGCTCAAGGGCGCTAATCCGATGAATATCGGGTTACACGCAACGTATACCGAGCCCGGCGCGACGGCGCTTGATAATATCGACGGCGATATATCGAATAAAATCATCATATCGGGAACGGTCAACACTTCCGTCGCCAATACCTACACATTATATTACAACGTTTCCGACAGGGCAGGCAACCAGGCGTCAATAACACGAACGGTCATTGTGGCTGGCGGCGTCAATCCCGGCGACAGTCTGCCGGTAATCACGCTTCTTGGGAAAAATCCGGACTCGGTGAAAGTAGGGACCGGTACGTACACCGACCCGGGCTATACGGCCACCGACCCCAAGGACGGCAACATTACCGCGATCGTTAAAATCACGGACCTCTATGGCAGCCCCATTACAATCAGTCTCGGCGTCGCCGGCGTTTACACGCTGGAATATTCGGTGACTGATAAAGAGGGCCATTCGGCCTCGGTCACGCGCATCGTCTATGTCGTCGGCGTTTCAACCGACAAAACGCCGCCGGTCATCACGCTGACGGGCGCGGCGTCATGCACACTCGCGTTGGGGGCCGCGTACACCGATCCGGGCGCGACAGCCATAGACGATGTGGATGGAATCATTACCAGTAAAATAAAGTCAGTGCTGACCACCGCCGCCGGAGTAGCGGCCTTGATGACCACGTTTACCAATACGGTCGGACCATATATAATAACCTATACGGTGTCCGACGCGGCCGGAAACGCGGCAACTCCCGCCATCCGCCATATTCTGGTCGAAGACACCACGGGTATGGGCGCGAGTCTTACTAAGAAATACGGCGTGCCGCTTGCAACGCCGTTGCCTTCTATTAATACGGCGTATAAGACCATTACGGTTGATGGTAAAGGCCCAAATATGTCCACCGTCACGACCTTTTCTCTTAACTGGGACTTACCTAATAAAGGATTGAATCAATTTTCATTTAATTATAATGTTGGACCGACATACTATTCGAATTTTTCGCCGTCGCAGAATTTTGCGCAGGCTAACCCGCAATTTACTCTGAACGGTTCGGGGGTTACCGGACTTGACGGAAGTTATTATATAACAGCCACTACGGCCCAATGCGTGTGGGTAAAAACGGACGGCAGTTTTGCGGTAGTTTTTAAACCATAGAATTAAGTAAAAAAACCATGTAACGCCCCCTCAAAATCCCAGCGGGGTGAACCTCAACCC
>JBAVGL010000357.1:0-2132 GCA_049684795.1 Chitinivibrionales bacterium
CTATTGTGGAAGTTCTTTTTAAAATAGGCGGTTGCTCTTTTCTTTTATGGGCCAGTTTATTGCCTGTAACTTTTTCCCGCACGATACCGTCCATTATTAATAAAAAACACTTTAAGTGTCACTATATGGCACCAAATATTCCTTTATGCATCATGCACCTTTTTTGATTTTGAAACTTGTCATTGATTTATTCTCTATATTACTGGAAGTCCTGGCCAGTTTTTCCGATTAAAAAAAAGCCGTATTTGTTAACCCTATTCGTTGAATCATGAAAATGAAGCAAAACCCTTAACTATATCACCAAACAGTTTCGTGATATAGTTAACTGTCATTTGATACAATTCGTTCCCACTCGGCGTCTCTGCCCATTCCACGGCACCGGACTTTCTTATTCCGCGCAAGATCATTAAGCGCACGACGTAGTGTCGGGTAGCTTACGGACGGGCATGCACGCTGGACATCTGCGAACCGGAAACGGTGCGGAAGACGCATAATCGCCGCTTCAACCATCTGCCGTTTCGCGCCTTTAGCGGTGGTTATGGCCCCTACTCGCTCCTCGAATTCCTTGTATGCGGCTGTTAGCATACCGACAAAGTAGTTCCACCATGGCCAAAGGTCGTGTTCGCCTTCATGCCACTTCCGCGAGCTTTTATTAAGCGCTTCGTAATAGCTTTCTTTGCTTTCTTCAACAATCCTTTCAAGGCTTATATATCTGCCGACCTCGTATCCTGCCGAGTAAAGAAGAAAAAGCGTCAACAAACGACCGATCCTTCCGTTTCCATCCATGAATGGGTGTATGCACTCGAAATCAAGAATGCACGATGCGATAAGCAGTAACGGATCGGTCTTGTTGTCATCCGTAATTTTTCGGTAATAGTTGATAAGCTTCTTTGTGTATTCGGGAGTAGCAAGGGCTGAAACCGTCTTGAACCGAATGACCGCTTGGCCGTCGGGTCTGACTTCAAAAATAGCATTGTCCTTGGGTTTCCAAATTCCGCCTTTTTCTTTGGTATATTTGCTGAGCGTACCATGCCAATTGAGCAGTAGATTCGGCGAAAAATCCATTCGCGCATGGTTGACATGTATGGCGTTGAGGACGTCGCGATAGCCTGCAATCTCCTGCTCAGATCGGTCTTGAGGCTTGACTTTTTCAAGGGCGAGTTTTTCTATGCGCCCATACCCGGCGGTGATCCCTTCAATACGGTTTGAAGATTCCATGCTCTGGATGATTGCGGCGAGTTTGAGTGTTTCAAGAACTTCAGGCGATTGCTCTCTGTAGAGCATTTGACGGCCACGATATTCACCGAGCAGCCTGACACTTGAAAGAAGCTGGTGCGAAATCGGGGTATCAAGCAGATAGTCGTGTTCGAATGATTTCATTTCTGCATAACTCCATTTGGAAATTCTAGTCAACTTTACCAATTAAAAATAGGTCTCCCCGATTATTCCGTCATTCATTTTAAGGAGCGCTTCTTTCTCTTTATTATAAACCTCACAATTCCCCCGCACGCTCCAAATATCCCCGATAGCGCCATCATGGGATCATGTTTCAACCACGCAGTTTTTTTACGCGATAAAAATTCCAAGCGATATTTCCAAAAATTAAACCACGACGCATAATACTTTTTAGGGGCATGCCTGGCGGCAAAGTATGCCGTATTTGCGAATTGTCGGTAACAATACCCATACGGCCCCGCTTCGCGGCAACCGCCCCGGTCGTCCCTGACATGCTTTACACGCGCGTCTTTACAATACCATATTTTCCACCCTGCTTTCCTTATTCTGAAGGCGCAATCGATTTCTTCCCAGAGGGCGTTGCCTTTAAAGTTTTCGTCAAACCCGTTCACGGCGCAAAGCGCCTTACGCCTGAACGACGTATTAGCGCCCATCACGCTGATGGTATACTGACTTTCGGCACAAGCAAAGTTTTGGACAAGCTCCCCGGTGGTTTCGTCGAATTTCGAAGGTAAAGCGTTCCGCGCATTGAAAAGAGGATCGTCGACAAACCCTGCAACGGCCCCAATGTCCTCTTCAAAATATTGGCTACGATGGGCCGATAACAAACATTTGTCAAGAATTTTCACATCATCGTCCAGAAACAAGACTATCTCGCCCGTGCCCGCGGCCATTCC
>JBAVGL010000358.1:0-41042 GCA_049684795.1 Chitinivibrionales bacterium
GCCGATGTGTATGTCACCATTGGGGTCGCCCTTATTTTTATCAATTTTCTGCATGAAGAACTTAGCCGGAAGCGTCACGATATTCCCATTGAAGCTCAATCAAAAGTAACGTAATGGACGCATCGTATTCACCCGGCGAGTTTATCATATCTTCTGAAGATGCCAGGCAGCGTCTCGATATCGTCGTATCGAAACATTTGCCCGAATTTTCCCGCTCCAAAATCCAGAGTTTCATAGAGAAAGGCTGCATTTTTCATAATGGCGCCGCCGCGAAGAAAAATTCCCGTCTTAAGACGGGTGACATAATAATCATCGATCGGAAAATGACCGATGGTTCCGTTCATTCAACCGTGGTGGCCCAGAATATTCCTCTGGAAATTATTTATGAAGACGAATATTTACTGGCAATTAATAAACCGGCCGGTATGGTCGTTCATCCTGGAAACGGCAACGGCAGCAACACCATGGTCAACGCGCTTGTATATCATATACATTCGCTTTCACACGGGTTTGAGGTTGAAAGACCCGGAATAGTCCATCGGTTGGATAAAGATACGTCCGGCGTTATCCTGGTTGCCAAAACCGACGCGGTGCACAACTCCCTCGCCCGCATGTTTTTTGATCATACCATAGAGAAGTATTATTGCGCGCTCTGTGTCGGGCTGCGTCCAGCGGAGCATGCGGTCATCGATATGCCCCTCGGTAGAAACCGTCGTGACCCCGTAAAACGTTCAGTGCAAACCGATGGAAAAAATGCCATGACCGAATATTGGCTTTTGCGCCATGCATGCGGCGTTTCGGTGCTTGGCATTCGTCCGCATACCGGCAGGACCCACCAGATCAGGGTGCATTTCAGCAGCCATGGATTTCCAATACTCGGAGATTCATTATATGGCGGTGGAAAGAGTCGTGTAGAAACGCTGGCCGTGCTTGACCGGCCCAAAGCCTATAAAATTTACAAATGCTTCAGTCGGCACGCGTTGCATGCCCGCAGAATAAGCTTTGTGCACCCGTGCTCTCAGTTACCGATGACCATAGTCGCCCCGTTTCCGGAAGACTTCTTAACGGCGTTTGAAATGCTGGGCATAAATCAAATTTCTTTGCCTTAGAGTTGATAGTAATGGTATTTTTTTCCGGCTTATAGTATTATTATTTCATCTGCTTACCGGAAAGAAAATTACTTCCATGCTTGTAGGAAGAAAGAACCCTTTTCTTATACTTTTCCAGTTTAGGATAATCTAAACTGACTCCCGCGCGTACTGTTTCCATCGTTTACATTTTAAGGAAAACAGCCAATGAAAATATTATTGATTTCGCCCAGCGTTTATGCCGATGCCAAAACCCCTTCCGGGTTGATGATTCCGCAGCTTGCGTTGCACATTTTGGAAGGGCTTACGCCTCCCGAGCACGAAGTAAAAGTCATCGAAGAAGAAAATGAAGTAGTTGACCTTGAGGAAGAATGCGATGTTGTTGGAATAAGCTGCATGACATCGAACGCGCCCCGCGCGTATGAACTTGCGGAAGGGTTCCGGCAAAGGGGAAGAAAAGTCGTGTTGGGCGGCGTTCACCCCACGATATTGCCCGAAGAAGCAATGGCCCACGCCGATGCCGTGGTCGCGGGGGAAGCCGAGGCGGCTTGGGAAAAGGTACTTAAGGACATCGAACACGGCAGCCTGAAAAAAATGTATCATGAGCCGGCCCCGTCTCTCGATAGATACATACCGATGAAATTCCGGAAAACATCCAAGAAACGGCTGTTTAACGTTATTCCGACCATGACAACGCGCGGATGTCCGTACAGCTGTGATTTCTGTTGTGTTTCAAATTTGTATGGTTCCAAAATCAGGCACGCTCCAATAAGCAATGTGGTCCGTGACATTGAAGAGGCCAATAATAAAATTTTTTTGTTTCTTGATGATAACATTATCGGGGAGCCACGGTATGCAAAAGAGCTTTTTAAAGCCATCAAACCTTTAAAAATAAAATGGGTCGGCCAGGCGTCGATTTCGTTTGTCCATGATCTTGAACTCATGAAACTTGCGGCCGACAGCGGATGCCAGGCCCTTTTCTTCGGTCTGGAAAGCGTGTCGGAAGTTCAACTGAAAAAGATGCGTAAATCGATTAAAGACATCGAAAAAATGGGTGAGGCCGTAAAAACGATAAAAGGCTTCGGGATACACTTTCACGCTTCTTTCGTGTTCGGCTTTGATGACGATACGACCGCCATCTTTCCCGATACGCTTGATTTTTTGCAAAAGCACAACATCGGCACGGCCTCATTTAATGTTTTGACGCCGTATCCGGGGACTAAAGTCTATGAACAATTCAAGAGTGAAGGGCGCCTTATTACCGATGACTGGAGATACTACGACCATTCAACGGTCGTTTTCAGGCCGCGGAACATGAGCCCATACGATTTACAGGCAGGAGAGCTCTGGGTCAAAAAGGAATTTAGCAAAATGTCTTCGATACTGAAAAGGTTTCCCCGGAATTTGTCGCACCCTCTTCTTTACATAGCGATGAACCTCGGAATCAGACAGAATGTTAAAATAGACACCGTGAGAATGCCGGATCTGGTATCGAATCTCTTTGATGTGCAGGCTGATGTTCCGCTGCTTGCGCCTGAAGTGGTGGCCATGTAGATAGATTGGAGAAACCTCAACCCGCTCTCACATTGTTGTCCAAAAGCTAAGAGTATCTAACCCACAAGGTGGATAAGGTTCTGTACGGGTAATTATCTACGCTGAACGCGTATATAATTCGCCTACAGAACCTAATTGTTAACCATCATGCCGACGGAAAATACGGTCATGAAGGTAAGCCACAGATAGAGAAGAACGTTATTGAGCAGCTGTTCGGTGATCGACTGCTCCGATTGTCCGCTGGTTTTTCGTTCCTTAAGGTGCTTTGCGATGGACCTTACTGTCCAAACTAAAAGCAGCAGGCCCACGATTTTTACTATGATTGTTGATAGTTGCATATTGTCCCCGTTATGTTGAACGCGTAATCGTTTAATTAACTACAGCAAAGAATCGCCCTGCACCGGCGGATCCATTGTCAGGAATCTCCGGAGGACAGATCAATGTTCTGCGGAGGCGGCGCGGAGTCGTTTATGTCAACTTTTACCGCGGTTAAACGGCGTGATGAGATGTCAGTGCCGTTCCACTGGACCACAAATTCGTAATACCCTTCTTCGGGCAGGGGAAGTCCGTTAATGTTGCCGCCGATTTCGATGACTGCCCTTCGATTGTCCGCTGGTTCCACGTTCCAGGGAGGCAGTTTCAGGAAAAAGTCGCTGCCTTCTTTCTTAAATACTAGCTGGAGCTGGCCGCTTGCGGCAACGTCGGTGAGCGCGATGTATATTGCACAATTCCCATGTTTTGAAGGGAAACCGGGGCTGTTGATCGAACTGAAAGTACCCGCAAGAATGCTTTTTCCGGTATGCGCGTCACGGTAGTAGTAATCGCAAATGATCATTGCCAGCACAATTGGTTTCATAATCACCTAAAATAATTTCTTTCCATGCGGATAATGAAACATAGTTTTGTCCTATTTACAATTGCCTGCGCAGGTCTACAGGCCGAAAGCCTGGCCGAAAGCCTGGTATTTCCGCCATACTTTCATTCCTACGGCATTCGCAAGGCCACCCCCGCGAAACTTTTTTTGTTTTTCGGTATGAAGACTGTTTTTGACGATCCCCAGGGAATTGCCACGGCCAAAATGAAGTCGCGCGACGATCCTTCGACCGAGAAAGACGACGACGAAGTCGTTGTGTACGGAGTCAATTCCGGGCGTTGCGAACTGATCTACAATACCTCAATGTGGTCCCTGGCGCTCTATGGCTCTAAAGGGAGCGGCGTAGACCAGTTTTTGAATCCTAAAGGCATTGCGATAGACCCGGAGGGCGATGTTTACGTGGCGGATTGCGGCAACAACCGCATCGTACATCTGTTCAATCCGGGGAAATTCGTGCATTGGGTGAAATCATTTACCGGCGCGAGCGCCGCCGGTCCGGGCCTTTTGGCCCCTTCGCAAATCGCCCTCGACAATGGCGGCAGAATCTACGTGACCGACACCGGACACGGCCGTATCGTGGTTTTTACGCCTTCGGGTGAAGTTTGCGGTACAATTCCTTTGCACGGTGAGTTTGCCTTTGAAAACGGGCCTGCAATGCTGGCAGTTGCCGATGGGGCCGACCGGTGGAGCTATTTTTGCGGCGAGCAGGCGATTTATTGCGCTGACAGAAACGGGACCAGATTATGGAAAATTGACTTAAACGGAAGGCTCCTGAAACAGGTAAACCTGCCCGACTATGAAAAGGCGTCGTATGCGGCAACGGATTATTATCACAATGTCTGGATAACCGACCGGGAAAAACACTGCATTTATAAATTTGATAAAGACCTGAGGCTTCTAGACGCTTTCGGTTCGCAGGGGACCGGCAAGAACCAATTTGTTGAACCGCGGGGGATAGCGATCTGGAAGCGTTACGGCCAGGTATTTATCGCGGAAAAAAAAGGTGCGCAATATTTCTGGATAGGCGCCGATTTAAAAAGCCGGGACCTGATTAAAAGAGGAAATAAATTATATTCACTCTCGCTAAACCTGACGGAATACAGTTTTGTATCTTTTTTCAAACCCAATGGACCGGACACGTCATGGGTGCTGTCGAAGCGCATGGTCTTTCCCGGTGGCGGCTCGATTGATTTTTGCGATACTAAAAATATCATTGGACCGGGGTCGGTCATGCTGCTTAAAATCGAACCGACCTATTCGTCGTATCAGTATAATTCCTGGACGTATCCGGTCTCCGCCGACAATTAGCCCGAAAGGCTGGAAATGGCATTACGAAAGGAAGAAGTTTACCGTAAGGTGTTGCATGTCTTCACCGGTTTCATTGTTCCCTGTTGCATCCTGTATATTCCACGGTATGTCCCATCTTTTCCATGGGCGCCCGGATGGTTGACGCCCCGGCTTTATCCTCCGGTCCTCGCCGCGCTGGCCGCGGCTGTTTTTACTTCGGTCGAACTGCTGCGCTTCAGGGTCAGGCCCGTCCAGACGTTGTTCTACCGTGTCAGCGGCGCGGCCCTGAGGCCGGAAGAGATAAAAAAAATGACCGGCGCCACATATATCGTGTATTCCGCGCTTCTGTGCTCAATAGTATTTGTCAATCAACCCTCCATATCGTTCATGGTCTTGTGCGCTTTTATCTGGGGCGACGCCGCGGCTGCTCTGGTCGGGCAGGCCGTGGGCCGCACAAAAATCGGGAAGAAATCCCTGGAAGGGTCGCTTGCCTGCTTTGTTTTGTGCATTATCCTTTTTACGGGAGGTTTTCCCGTGGTACCGCATCTGCTGGAAGCGTGGCAGGGAAGGGTGCCTCTGTTCCTGGCGCTGGCGGGGTCTTTATTCATCACGGTTATGGAGCTTTTCCCGATCCGGATCACAAAAAAAATCAGTATCAACGACAATCTCACGGTGCCGGTCCTTACGGGAATCATGCTCCAGCTGCTCTATCCCGTATTGAGGTGATTTTATAAAACCCCTTTTTATTTGCTTTTCTCAATATAACGTTTATATATTAAAAGATTGTCTTGAAATTAAAAAGTCCTGAACAACAGCATGGTCCTTTTTATGCCGATGCACTTTCAATTGGAGGCTTAATGAAAAAATACGAAGCCAGTCAACTGCGGAACGTATGCCTGCTTTCGCACGGGGGAACTGGGAAAACATCGCTTTTAGAGGCGCTTTGTTTCACGTCGAAAGGGACGGGCAGACTCAATAAAGTCCTCAACGGGACGAGCATTTTTGATTGCCGGCCCGATGAACTCGAACGGAAAATGTCCATCTCCATGAAAATCGCATACTGCGAGTGGAACGATGTGAAAATAAACCTGCTTGACGCGCCAGGTTTTCTTGACCTGCAGGGAGATGCAAAGGCCGCGCTGCGCGTAGTAGAATCGGCGATAATCCTCGTAAGCGCGCTGGATGGCGTGCAGGTGGGCACCGAGATCATGTCGCGGTTTGTCGATGATGCGGGAATACCCCGGATGTTTTTCATCAACGGTGTTGATAAAGAAAACGTAAATTTCCAGAAAACGCTCAACGCCCTTAAAGAAACGTATGGCTCTTCGGTCGTCCCTCTTCAAATTCCAATCGGAATCGGGCCGCAGTTCAAGGGCATTGTCGATATAGCTGCGAAAGAAGCGTTTGAATATACGCGTGAAGGCAATGGTATAGGGAAAAAAATTGATGTTCCTGCGGAGCTTGTCGAAACCATGAACTCCCTGCGCGGTTCCCTTATGGAATCCATCGCGGAAACCGATGAAGAATTAATGACCAAATATTTCGATAATGGGGAACTTTCTCAGGAAGAACTGCGAAAGGGACTTGCAAAAGGCTTTGCGGCGGGAGCTCTGTTCCCGGTTTTGTGCGGCAGCGCGCTCGGCAATTTGGGGACCGATTTGTTTTTAAACGCCATTACGAAATTGTGCCCCGGCGCCGACCAGCGGAAGGAAGTGGAAGCCATCGACGGCGACGCCAAAAAAATGATCGTCTGCTCCCCGACGCAGCCGACGAGCGCGTTCATTTTCAAGACGATTTCTGAGGAGCATATCGGCGATTTCAATTGCGTGCGGGTCTTCAGCGGGAAGCTGTCGGTCGGAAAGGACGTCCAGAACCTCACGCGCAGCAGCGCCGAGCGCGTGGGGAATATGTATTTCATGCGCGGGAAGGAACGGACCGACACCACCGAAATAGGGGCCGGCGATATCGGCGTCATGCTGAAATTGAAAGACACCCATACCAACGACACGCTCGGCGACAAGGGACTAGGCGTCCATTTCGCCCCGACGAATTTCGCTCCTCCTCTTGTCAATGTCGCGATAACGTCGAAAACTAAAGGCGATGAAGACAAGATAGGCATCGGGCTCGCGAAACTTCACGAAGAAGACCCGACATTCAGCTATAAATTCCATCCGGACATCCGCCAGTCGATCCTGTCCGCGATGGGTGACGTGCATCTCGATATCATTCTCCAGAACCTGAAGGCCCGTTTCAAGGTTGAAGTTGTCAGGAAACCCACAAAAATATCCTACCGCGAGACAATCACCAAAACGGTCCGTTACGTTGAATATACGCATAAGAAGCAGTCGGGCGGCGCGGGACAGTACGCCAAGGTCGCCATCGACGTGGAACCACTCCCGCGCGGCCATGGATACGAATTCATTGACAAAATCGTGGGCGGGGTCATTGACCAGTCGCTCCGCCCGAGTGTCGATAAAGGGATCAAGTCGAAACTGGAGGAAGGCATCGTTGCCGGTTATCCCATCGTCGACGTGCGTGTTCTGCTCGTGGATGGAAAAACGCACCCCGTTGATTCAAAAGACATTGCCTTCCAGGTGGCCGGGCGCGAGGCCTTCAAGATCGCGGTCGAATCGGCCACGCCCATTCTTCTGGAACCGATCGCGGACCTTAAGGTCGTCATGCCGGACGATTTTACCGGGGACGTCATGGGCGACCTTTCTTCGCGCAGGGGAAAAATCAGCGGGGTGGAGCCGGAAGGAAAGCTCCAGGCGATAAACGCCAAGGTCCCCGAGGCCGAAATCCAGAATTATTCACAGGCGCTCCGCGCGCTGACCCAGGGACGCGGGTTCTATTCGAAATCGTTCTCGCACTATGAAGCGGTGCCCACGGAAGTCGCGAGAAAAATAATAGAAGCTTCCAAGAGCGCGGCCCAGCTGGTTGAGGCGTAAAAAAATATATGCCCCGCCTGAAAACCATTCAATGGATCGACGACGCGGCCCGCATCATAGACCAGACGCGGCTGCCCGGCGAACTTGCCTATCTTGACATAACGAATGCTGAGGAAATGTTCGACGCCATCAAAGCGCTCAAGATCAGAGGCGCCCCGGCGATCGGTATAGCCGCGGCGTTCGGGCTGTTTCTTGGCGTCAGGGATTATCCGGAGAAGGCGGCGGTTGAAGGTCTTATGAAGCGTGTCCGTGAAAAGGCCGATTTTCTTGCGTCCGCGCGGCCCACGGCCGTCAATCTCACGTGGGCGCTTGAACGGGCGCAAAGAAAAGTATCGCTGGTTGCGACACAGGGTGTTGAAAAAATTAAAACGGTCCTGTTGGAAGAAGCGAAGAAAATCCTTGAAGAAGATATTCAAACGTGCCGGAAAATAGGCGAATACGGGTTCGACCAGATAAAAAACTACCATGCCATTCTGACCCATTGCAACGCGGGCAGCCTGGCGACCGGAGAATACGGGACAGCCCTTGCGGCCATTTACGTTGGAAAGGAAAAAGGGAAGATTTTCCACATGTATGCGGACGAAACCAGGCCCCTTTTGCAGGGGTCGCGCATTACCGCTTTTGAGCTCATGGCCGCGGGAATTCCGGTGACCCTCATTTGCGATAACATGGCCGCCGCGGTCATGGCAATGGGCAAGGTTGACGCCGTGCTGGTGGGCGCCGACCGTATCGCCGCGAACGGGGACTCGGCCAACAAAATCGGTACGTACGGCCTCGCCCTGGTCGCCAGGGCGCATGCGGTCCCTTTTTACGTGGCGGCGCCGTTTTCAACGTTTGACTTGACCCTTGCAACGGGCAAGGAAATTCCCATTGAGTACCGGGACGCCGGGGAAATCATCAATGGCTTCGGCAAACTCACCGCGCCCGCAAATGTAAACGTGTTTAATCCGGCCTTCGATGTGACCCCTCATGATCTCATTACCGCCATTATCACCGAACGCGGGGTCGTCAAACCGCCGTTCGAAGAAAACATCCTTACGCTGTTGAGCGACAAGGACCACATATAACGGCCGGGTAGTTACCTTCGATCGACCATGGTCTTAAGACGGGCAAGGCCTTCCTTGATGAGCCGCGCCTGTTCGTCAAGCTGCGTCGAAGACTGGGAGCTTGGTTCAAAGTAACGTTCGGTAAAAATGATCCTGGTTTCATTTCCGGCCGAAGAAAAGAATTTCCACTGGTCCTGGAAGTAATACGAGCCGTTCGCAGGTTCAAAAGTCAGACGCAGTTCGACCCTCATTTGCAGAAAAGTCAATCCTATAACGCCGGTGTCCCGGTCGTTGTAGCGGTCCTTCTGCGGGATCACCTTGAACGCGTCACCGACCTGCGCAAGCCTTTTGGCGCCTCCCTGGTACTCAAAGCCCATGATCTTGACCAGGCTGTCGGGGTTGCCGAGTCGCATCATCACGGTATCGGCCCGCGCGTTGACGGTGAATTCCGATGTGTAAATCTGGCCGACCGTGGAACCGGTGGTTACCGTTTGCGCGGACACAGGGACGATGCTTAACATTAATGCAGTTAACAATAAAATAAAAAATGTTCTGCACATACTTAGAGTCCTTTCATAAAGTGCAAGGGTTATCTTTGCTTTCAGGTTAGGTTCTGTAGGCGAATTATATACGCCTTTAGCGTAGATAATTACCCGCACAGAACCTTATCTGCCTTCAGGCAGGCTAGCATACTATTACGTATAAGTATACAAAATGCGCTCAAAAGGAGGCAAATTTTCCCTTCAGCTTCGTTCAGGGAACATTATCGGTTATGAACTGCCGGGACAATATAAGCGGTCTGGCTGCCGTATATAGTTAGTAGGATGCCGAAAGGGGGGCTGGTATGATAGGTGATGTGGTGACGGGGTTGGTGGTTCTGGCTGGAATCGGTTCGGTTTTATCCGCGGAAAAAGTGGACACTGCGACGTTTGCCGGCGGTTGTTTCTGGTGCATGCAGGCCCCGTTTGAACAAATTCCTGGCGTTATAAAGGTCTGGGCTGGATATACCGGAGGCCATAAAGTCAACCCGACATACGAAGAAGTCTGTTGGGGCACGACCGGGCACTATGAATCGGTTGAGGTCATTTATGATCCTTCAAAGGTAAATTACCAGAATCTGCTTGAGGTTTTCTGGCGCAATATCGACCCTACGGACCCGGGTGGAGAGTTTGCGGACCGGGGCCAGCAATATCAAACCGCGGTATTTTATCATAATGAAGATCAAAAAAAACTGGCGGATGCTTCAAAAGAAGCTCTTCAAAAATCTGGAAAATTCAGTCGTCCCATTGCGACTAAAATCCTGAAGGCATCAGCCTTTTACAGGGCGGAAGAGTATCATCAGGATTATTTCAAGAAAAATTACGCGCACTATGAGTTGTATCGGACCGGCTCAGGCAGAGATGAGTTTATAAAAAGGCACTGGGGCGATCCGGCGGAAAAACCTGTGTATGAAGAAAAAGGCTACAGAAAACCTTCAAAGGAAGAATTGAAGAAGAAGCTGACTCCGCTGCAATGCGACGTGACCCAGAATGGCGCCACGGAAAATCCCTTTCATAATCCATATTGGAACAATCATGAAGAAGGAATTTATGTCGATATCGTTTCGGGCGAACCTTTGTTCAGTTCACGTGACAAATTCGAATCGGGCACCGGGTGGCCGAGTTTTACGAAGCCTCTGGAACAGGGAAATGTCATAGAGAAAATTGACAAGAGCGATTTTATGGTCCGCACCGAGGTGCGCAGCAAGCACGCCGATTCCCATCTTGGGCATGCATTTAACGACGGTCCGGCGCCCACGGGAATGCGATATTGCATAAACTCCGCGGCGCTGAGGTTCATTCCAAAAGCCGACCTGAAAAAGGAAGGTTATGGCGAGTATGAACGGCTTTTTAAGTGAATATGATCAACGAAAGGCAAAGAATAAAGCCGCCTGATTTTCGATAGTGTTGTTTGCAATTTAAATTGACCGCAAGACCTTGCGAGTTTCTGCATTTCCAAACAATTAGTCGAAAAATAGAAGCCCGAAACCCACATCAACTTCCCCTAAATATACTTGGCCGGTGAGCCATATACTTCAAGATTGAAAAGCCAAGTGTTTCCCTACAGAAAGCGGTATTTTTAACGCCATATTGTTATTACGGCTTTGTTTCTGTATATTATAGAGTAATTAAAAAATAGGCGTTAAAGCGAAAGGAATACCCGTATGAAACAATTATTATTACGGATTATTCTTGGGATTGGGGTTCTGGTTTATTTATCGCCGAACGCACGGGCTGATTGGGTTCAAACAAATGGGCCGTGGGGTGCGGACATTTATGCGCTTGCCGTGAGCGGCGATAATATCTTTACAGCCACATATTCCGGCAAAGCATACCATTCCACTAATAATGGCACAAGCTGGACGCCGGTCAGTTCCGGCCTCTCAAATACTACCGTCTACACTTTTACCGTCAGTGGCAACACTATCTTTGCAGGAGCTGCTAGCGGCGTCTTCCGTTCCACCGATAATGGCGCCACCTGGATTTCAGCCGATTCGGGCGCATATCTTGGTGCGGTCTCATCTATTGTTGTAAGTGGTGGCACTATATTTGCAGGAACTTACACCAGCAGTATTTATCGTTCCACCGATGGAGGTACAAGCTGGACGCTTGGAAATTTGTTTGGCAGTTTCCTCTCTCTTGCTGTTAGCGGCAGCACTATCTTCGCGGGAACCGATGGTGGAGGTATCTTCCTTTCCACTAATAACGGCGCGAACTGGACCGCGGCAAATGCCGGCCTCACGAATTTGACGGTCAACGCTCTTTTGGTAAGCGGCAGCGCTATCTATGCCGGAACCAATGGCGGCGTCTATCTTTCGGTCAATAACGGGGTAAGCTGGAATCAGTGCGGCCTCGCCTCGGATATGCTTGTCATGTCTCTTGCGGCAAGCGGCGGCACTCTCTTGGCCGGCACTGTGAGAGGCATTTACCAATCGGACAATAACGGCGCAAGCTGGACTTTGATCAATTCCGGTCTATCGACTAGCATCGTCAAATCTTTAACGGTAAGCGGGGGCACAATTCTTGCAGGGACGTATAGGGAAGGCATCTTCCTTTCTGTCAATAATGGTACAAGCTGGACCGCCATCAATACCGGTATCGTAAATACCGAGGTCAGATCCATTATAGCAAGCGGCGGCGTTATTTATGCGGGGACAAGGGGTTTGGGTGTCTTTCTTTCCACCAACAACGGTGGAAGTTGGACAGCGGCAAATGTTGGCCTCGAGAAAAATTATATATCGTCTCTTGCCATAAGCGGCAGCTCTCTCTTTGCAGGGTCGTCAGGGGATGGTATTTTCCTTTCTGCCAATAGCGGCACAAGCTGGACTGCGGTAGATTCCGGACTTACGGATAGAGTGATCATTTCTCTTGCAGCGAACGACAGCGCTATCTTTGCAGGCTCGGTAAATGACGGTGTTTTTCTTTCCACCAATAACGGCACAAGCTGGACAGCAGAGACTTCCGGACTTTCAAATAAATATATTTACTCTCTTTGCGCGAGCGGAAGCGCACTCTTTGCGGGGACTGATGGCGGAGGCGTATTCCGTTCCTCCAATAACGGAACGAGTTGGATTCAAGTCAGCTCCGGGATAACGATGCTGTGGGTTCGGTCGTTATTGAGGAACGGAAGCATTATTTTCGCCGGAACTGATGGCGGGGGCGTATTCCGTTCCTCCAATAATGGTACAAGCTGGACCGCGGCCAATTCCGGTCTCGGAGATACGATTATCAGATCTCTTGTAGCCAGTGAGAGCGCTATTTTTGCGGGGACTGATGGCGGAGGGATTTTCTTTTCTGCAAATAATGGTACAACATGGACCGCGGTCAATTCCGGTCTTGCGGATAGTTGCGTCTTGTCTCTCGCAATAAGCGACGGGACTATTTTTGCCGGAACCTATCACAACGGAGTATGGCGCAGGTCTCTTTCGGAAATACTGCCGGTAAGTACTCAAAAACCGCAACACGACCTTTCGCAACAATCAAGTTTCAAGATCCTCTCTCCAAATCGCTCCAACTCTTACGCGACTATTGAATTCTCTCTTCCACATCCAGAACAGGCCTCAGCCAAGGTTTACAACCTTTCCGGCCATGAAGTAGCATCGCTTGTCAATGAAAATCCCGGTTCAGATCCATGCAGATTTCTTTGGAACACCCGGAATATTGCGTCCGGCTGTTATGCTATAAGAATTCGCGTTGGTTCGAATACGTATGTGAAGAGCATTCCGGTAACGAGGTGATTATTTATTAGATCAACAATGCAATCGCGCCGCGAAGGTAAAACCATAAAAATATTTCTGCCAGGATTCATCGGTAGTGTGATAAATGTTGGCAAAGGCAAAATGGTCGGCTAGGGCCTCACGTACCCGGGCAAGTTCCCTTAACCGGGAAAGGTTCCTATTATCCATCAACGTCAGATCTAATAGTTCAAGGGCTCGCTCGAACGCTAATTGACTGTATTCCAAGTTCTTTTTTTTCGTCCAAAGTATCGCTCGTTCAATTTCGCTGCCGATATTGGCCATTTGCTCAAAAAATGAAAGGGCTTGCCACCGTCCTTCCGCAAGGTTTTTGTGCTGGTAATTCATTATGTTGATTATCTAATCCAATCCCTGACTATGGCGATAATTTTATTTCTTGTTTCAATATTTTCAACCCCGCGGCTTCGATTTCCTTGTGAAGGCCGTAAATTAATCATTGAATCAAACTCGATAAAGTCCGGACCGTTCTGGTCCAAAAACGGATATATATTTATTCCCCAAAGATCATTCTGCGATGAACCGTTTCCCAACAACAACGCTTCCTCGTCGGCATGAAGCTCGGCGTCAATTGCCATGATTCTCTTTTGAATGTCCACGACTGCCTTTACAAAATTGCCGAACATTCCTTCGGCCATCCTTTGTATTTCAGAGAGGGATTTTTTATTATCTAAAAGAATCATTGGTTATGATAAAAAATGTTATCCGGCTTTTTGCGCTTTTCTAAATACCCAGTTCAATATACTAAAATTACAATATAAATTGAATGGATTGCGAGACCTTTTCAGCTTCCACTTTTCCAACAAGATAATCGATGATTTCGAGAGCGAATTCAACGGCGGTTCCCGCGCCGCGGCTTGTGATGATATTGTCGTCCCTTACCACCCTTTCTTTTACGAAAATGGCCTCTCCCAATTTGTCCTCATAGCCGGGAAAACACGTTGCCTTCTTGTTTTTGAGTATTCCCGCTTTTCCGAAAATCGAAGGCGCGGCGCAAATGGCTGCACAAAGCAATTTCTGTTGAAAGGAAGTATTTACCAGATGCAGGACCTTATGCGATTCGAGAAGGTTTTTATGGCCCGGCCCGCCGGGTAATATGAGCGCATCATATTTCCCGCTAAAATCATTAAGGACCATATCGGTTTTTACCACGATGTCATGCGATCCCTTCACATCCAAAGACGTAAGCCCCAGCATGGTGACCGCGATTCCAGCTCTTCTTAGTAAATCCACGGGCGTTATGGCCTCCACTTCTTCAAAACCATCCGCAAGGATTATAATGGCATGTTTATTCATAAAACACCCCTTTTTGAGACAAGTTCTTTTATAAAATACGTTTATGATAAGGATGTTTTTTGGAATTTATTTGGGCGGGCTAATTCGATACATCGCATCGGAGGACACGTTTGGAAAGCCATCATGCACCATTTTCTCGTATGAAAGAATGGAACTCCCGGTAAGCTTAGGGATTTTCTTAGTTTTTCCCTTATTAATACAAACGTTAATTTTATCGCTGGTAAGGCCCGGAAAGCTAACAACCAGTTCCGCCACGCCCTGTGATTGCATTTGCAGAGTGTCGTTTCGCCAATAACCATTGACCTGGGAAATTGCCGATTCCTTTGACAATTTCCAGGAAATAATATTATCGGGACTGTTGGGCAGTTCCGGCGAGAACGTCCACGAAATGTTCCGTTTGCCGGCCGGCTTGCTCCACGTTCGAATGAGCGATGCAAGCTTGCCGAATTCTTTTCCCCGGTAGTCAAATCCATGGAGCTCGTCCGGATATGCTTTCCGTTCCACCGATACTCCGTTTTGGGTGAGCCAATCAAGGAATTTGTTGACTTCTTCAAACGGATAAATCCGGTCCTTGCCGGCGTTGACATTGTAAAACGGACGCTGCATTAAGTTCGCGGGAAAGAGCTGCATTCCCACCTGAGATAGCATCCCGCCGAAACCGGAAACCGCAATAAACCCCGCAAATGGGCTGCACATCGTATTGGCAACGGCATAACATCCGGTTGCGCCATCGGAGACGCCGGCCAGGAAAATTTTGTCCGGATTTACAGGGTAATGGAGTGTCATGTAACGGAGCGTCTGCATGATGCGGTACAATCCTGCCGCGGACCACCAAGGCGCGTATCTGTTTCCTGAAGGGGACGCAAGGAACAAAGAAAAAGTGTCCGCAAGAGGCAAGAGCATTTCATAGGCTTTTTCGCCCTTGGTGGTGAGCGGAGACCCGATACCGCCATGCAGGTAAATTATCAAAGGGTAGGTTGTGTCCTGCCGGATTTGCACAGGCGTTTTCCAACCTAATGTGTATGCTGAATTTGATGAATCGTTAAGTATAGTTGTAAAGATTCCCGAAGATGAAGCCACGTTTTTCCTCGATGCATTGGCAAGGCTGTCCCATGCATCGATTGGGATTTTAAAAGCCGCAAGCGTATCCTTGATATTGAGGGTGGAGTTGACAAACCACTGAGAAAAGTGTATGGGGTCAAGTTCGGATGTATACGTATTTTTCCGGCAAAACAAAAAAAACAAAAGAAATAAAAGCAGACATGCTGAAACAGGCGTTTTATGCATGGATTAAATATTTTTCAGGCGGACGCTTAATTCAAAATCTGCATGTGTTTTGTACAAAGGCACGGTTGAGTCCAGGCCGACTATATTTATTATCCCGGTAATGTCCTCGTTTGCGCCGAAAAGAACGAGTTTGCCATTTTGGGTAAGGAGTCGCCTATTGTAATTCATTATGAGGGTTATAGCGCTTGAATCCATATGGGTCGTACCGGAGAAGTCAAATGCGACCAGAGGGTGTTCCATTTTTTCAAGGGGTTCAATGACCTTTCTAACCTGGGCGATATACTTGACGATAAATTTTCCTTCCAAAGAAACGATACGCCAATTTTCAAAGGACCTTACCTCGGTTTTCATTATCACCGCTCCCTTATTAAACCGGAAAAACGTTATGAAAAACTAGTATACCTTATTTCGGCATTTTTGTCAACTTTAAACCGTTTTTCATGGCCCTTTGCATGTGAAAATAATATGAGCCGCAGGTACAATATGCCCTTCCTATTTTCTTCCCTCATATAATTCATATTCATACAGCCTGCATTCAATTTTGCCGCTTACAAATTGATATTTTTTCCTGGCTTTAAGCCCGATACGCTTTGCAAGGTCATAATTTCCGGTAAATACAAACCCGGTATAGCCACTGCAGCGTTGTTTGAAAAAGTTACCGATGTCTTTATAGGTAGCTTGCAATTCCGTCGCGTTGCCCATCCGGATGCCATACTCGGGATTGAAGATGACTATCCCCTTTTCCGCCGGTATGACAGTCTCTTTAAAATCGCAGAGGCCGAATTCAATGCAATTTTCAACTTTCGCGGCTTTCGCGTTGCGCTTTGCCGCCGCAAGCGCCGAGGGGTCGCTATCGGTTGCAAGTATTCTTCCCGGCGAGCCCGGCAAGCTTGCCGAAGCTTTTTTTTCCATTGAAAAAAGCTTCGTGCGCAACCGGGAATATTCGTCGGGATCGTAAACCGCGCAGTGCATGAAACCGAAATTCGTGCGCATGATTCCCGGGGCGCGATGAAGGCCTAAAAGGGCTGCCTCAATGGCCAGTGTCCCGCTGCCGCACATAGGGTTGACGAAAGTCGAGGAACTATTCCAGCCCGTGGTACGGACGACAGCGGCGGCGAGCGTCTCCTGCATCGGCGCGCTGCCGGGAATAAAGCGGTAACCACGCTTTGAAAGCGGCTCTCCGGACGTATCGAGATAAATGATGCAGCGGTCATCGTTCCAATATACATGCACGACCATCCGGTCCCTTCGGTTGCCGCTTTCGCAGCGTTTGCCCGTTTGCTTGACAAGACGGTCTACGATGGCGTCTTTGCATTTAAGGTTAGCGTAGCGCGTGTCGTTGATCGACGCGGTATGCACCACCGAGGTTACGCTGATGTACCCGTTTGTCGGGACGATATGTTCCCAGTCGATGGCCAGGACTTCTTTGTAAAGGTCTTCGGGCGTATTACAGGTGAATTCTTTCAAACGAAAGAGGATATGGTGCGCCGTTGAAAGCGACAGGTTCAACGTCATGCAATCGCTGAAAGAACCGCGTAACGACACACCTGTTGGAAATTGAGACGAAATTTTGAATGATAATGATTCGATCTCTTTCGCGCAATATGCTGACAACCCTTTCGGGCAGGTCACCAGAATTACGGAGCTGTTTTGCAGGTCCTTAAATGTCGGCACAATAAAAGTTCCTTTGCTAATGATAAAATGGGTGCATTTCGGTTATGGCGCGTTCAAACTGCGGCATTTCTGATTTATAGATAGTGACTATGCCGGCCCCAAGCGAATCCGACGGCTGTTTTGAAGAATCGGGCAGAAACATGGCCGTATTAAAAATTCTTATCCGGAAATCTATACGCTTTGAAACGGTCTCATCCTTTGAATAAAAAGCCTGGCAGGTGCACAGGGGCGCCGGAATAAGAATCTCCCTGGTTTTTAAGAAACTGATCGGGGTTTTATAGCTTCTTAAGAACGACAGAAAATCTTCGTTTTTTGCATAGCTTGAATCGCAGCATATTATCCGGCTGATGTGTTCATTGCTTAATAAGGGTTCTAAAAAATGAACTGCGTTCTCCGGATACCGTGGGAAAATAACTGTTTCGAGTTTGCACGGACCGGCCCGGTGCATCCAGGGAAGGATGACCCTTTGATAGGTTGAATTTGAAGCAGTTTCAGGCCCGCAGCCAATGAGCCAGACATGATTGTTCGGCCATCGGATTCCGGTCAGGTGAGAGTTCTTTTCTTCAAAGGAAACAATTTGCGCGGAGTCATGCATAGTATGAAAAAAGAAAAATAAGTATGCGCATACGACCGCGACGGGCAGGGAAATCATAAAATAAAGACGATAATAGTCTCTTTTAATCACTATGAATCCGAGTACAAAAATCGCAAAGAGCGCATAGATTTCAAGGTAAGGAAGCGACACCTGCAATGCGGTCCAGGGAACATATTCCACGAGTCCCGCTCCTTTTATCATAAGGTAAATAAAAAATTCGGCGCAATGCATGCAAAGGGGCGCCAAAAAGGGCGCGATGATTTGGAACACAAATCCCGCAAGCGCCACCCACATCGCGAACGACATGAGGGTCACACAGAATAAATTGGCGAACAAACCGTAAACATAGAATTGGTTAAATTGGTACATTAAAATAGGCAGCGTTGCAACGAAACTTGCAAGGGACACCGAAGCAATTGAAAGCAGCGCCGTGAGGATTTTTTGTAATAGGCCGTTATGCCCTGAAAGTTTGAAAAGCTTCATAAAAATCGGGGAAAGGGTAATCAGACCGAATGTCGCGGCAAACGACAATTGGTAGCTTGGCATAAAAAGACTCAAAGGAGACATGCAGAGCCAGACGATACCCGCCACTCCAAGGGAATTAAGCATGTAGTTTTTTCGCTGGACGAGGTATGAAGCGGACACGACTGTCGCCATGACCACAGACCTGAACAGGGAAGGAATAAGACCGATAAAAAAAAGATACAGCCATATCGCCGCCAGGGAGACTATGATTTTCCATTCTTTTTTTATGGGGAAAAGGAACAGAAACGCGAGCAATGCCCCAGCCAGAACCGCGATATTAAAACCCGAAAGCGCCAGCAAATGATATATTCCCGCTTCGAAAAATAGTTTTTTCATATTGGTGGTCAGATCGCTCTGGTCATTAAGGAACGCCGCTTGAAGAATGCCGCGGTATTCCTCGTTATCTATTTTCAAAAGCGACGTTTTGACCGTTGAACGCGCGAAGTCCGCGGCCTTTGACAAAAAAGAGCCGCTGGGTCGCCCCTGAATAATGGAATCCCCGTAAAAAGTCCCCCACAGATTGTTGGACAAATAATAGAGATACGCGTCGAAGCTCCCTGGGTTTTGGGCCGGTTGCGGAGGCGCAAATCGGCCGGAAAGCACAATCGAGCCGTATGATGGTGGCTCCGTATATGAAAAACAGGCAATGGACTTATTTTTAAGGACGCCAGGGCCATGAAAGGAATAGAGGGAGTCGGAATTAAGAATAAAAGAATATTTGCCGTTGAGCAGACACGGGGCGGAAACAATATGTCCTGAAAGCAAGCACTTTTTATGGGCAGATAACGTTGTTCTCCACTGGTTGAATTCCTGGCGTTGGTCGGCAATGCCATATGCGTAAAGGCTCAGGCCCAGCGCGAAGAAACAAACGGAGCGAAGCAGCTTCGACGAGCAAATAAAAATCAAGCATCCCAATATTGCCATTGCAACCAGGCCCGTTTTATTATACAATATCGACGGAACCGCCGCGGGGGACACGAACCGATGTCCCGCGGCAATGCCGCAGGATAACGCGCACCATCCGGTGAATGCGGGAAGATTTATCCAGAGTGACAAGTCTGGCGATATATCTTTAATGAGGGAACCGGTTTTTGAAAATAAGGTATTCAAAATCATGACACTTCAAGAATAGTGATTCGACGCGGTGAGTCCCTGTCAGGTACCAATATAATGGCTTCGGAAAACAAAAGCAAAAAAGATACGCACATCCTGGTTGTCGACGACGAGCCGGAAATCCGGGAATTGATCGTCGATTTTCTTGTTGATAACGAAGGGTATACCGTTTACAGCGCTAAAAGCGGGCCAGGCGCGCTGAACGAAGTGCTTCCCGAAAAGCATGTTGATCTCATTTTGTCCGACATTAATATGCCGGTCATGAAGGGGTTTGAACTTTTAAAAGAGGTACGCGAGCGGTACCCCGTCATCAAACGCATTCTCATCACCGCGTATAATGTCGAGGACTATCTTGACCTCGCCATGAAGCATGATATCGGCAATATTTTTGTCAAAACGACGCCGTTTAATTTCCAGGAACTTTCAACGGTCCTTGACAGTTTATTAAGCGAAGACATCTTCGGTGTAAAGAAATATTTTGACGAGCATAATGCGACCTTGAAAACGACCAAGATCAAACACGGTAATGATCTTGAAAAAGACGCCGCAATCATTATTTCCAACCTTCCTCCGGTCGAAAAAACAAACAGGCTGGAACTTGTCCTTATAGAATTGCTGGCAAATGCCATATTTTACGGGGTCAGGAAAGAATCCGGAGGGCAAAAAGAACAGTGGACCTACGATTTTGAACTGACCGAAAACGAGGCCATCCTGGTCACTTCGATGTTCGACGATAAAAAATACGCGATATCCATCTCTGACAAGGGCGGCAGGCTCAATAAACAGGATATGCTGTACTGGCTGCACCGCCAGCTCAAAACCGACGACGCGGGCGTACCGCTCGGTTTGTACGATACGCACGGAAGAGGATTGTATATTGCGCGCCAGTACATTGACAGAATGATAGTAAACATCGACAAAAACAAGCAGACTGAAATCATCATCATGAATTATCTTTCGGACAAGTATCTGGGATACAAGCCGCTGTATATCAACGAATTATGATCGTTTCTTCGCGGGTGACGCAGCAAGTCAAGGATTGCGCGCTTATCGATTATCTTGCCTCGCATTTCACCTATCTTTCCCGATCGCAGTGGGAGCAGAGGCTGAAGGAAAAACGGTTCAGCATTAACGGCATGGTCCAGTGCAGCCCGGACTTCAAATTGCGCCGCGGTGACATCATTGCCTATGACATGCCTGATTTTCAAGAGCCACCGGCTGACATTAATTTCAAAATAATCTACGAAGACGATTTTATCATCGGCGTCGATAAGCCGGGAAATTTGCTGGTGCATCGCTCCGGCAAATCGTTCAAGTCGAATCTTATTTATCAATTACGATACTGCCGTGACCCCGTCCGCTATGTCGATGTTGACATCATAAACCGGCTTGATCGCGAAACATCGGGCGTCATTTTGCTGGCAAAAGACAAAAAAAGCCTGCGCATGATGAATGACGCCTTTGCGCTCCGGGCAATGCACAAGGAATATATTGCCATTGTCAAAGGCATCCCGCGGACCGCGGCCTGGACCGATACATCGCCTATCGGCAAGGACAACGGTTCTCTTATTCGCTACAAGTATCGTGTTGACACGGAAAACGGCAAACCCGCGGAAACGCGCTTTGAACTTCTTCAAAAAATAGGGGGGAATTTCAGCATCGTACGGGCAAAACCAGTCACCGGACGGACCCACCAAATACGGGTTCATTGTGCCGCCGCGGGGTTTCCGATTGTTGGAGACAAGCTGTATGGCATGACGGAAAAAGAATTTCTTTCGTGGCGCGACGATACCGCCAATTTCAAGGGCGACTTGTTATTTTCCCGCCAGGCTTTGCACTGCGCGAAGATCAGTTTTGTTCATCCGGTTTCAAAAAAAGAAATTTGCATTGAGGCGCCAATGCCGCGGGACATGAAGGAGCTGATGGAAAAATTGAAGGAATAGGAAAGGAAATTATAAATCTGTTGTAATGTCGGCCGGATAGAAGATTTTATATTTGGTCATAAATCTTGTTAGGCAAAATTCTCATTAAATATGCTACCATTCTCCAACGTTTCGTCACATACACAACTGGTTTTCTTTTTTCAATGGCCTTTTCCATTTGTCGGGCCGCCTTTTTCACCGATGCCATCCAGAATATCCCGTCACCTTGTGCCATCCGAGTATCGATGAATCCGGGAAGGATCGAAGTGATGAAGATGTTCACGTTGTCCTTCTTCGCTTTTTTTCTGATGGCCTCAAGGTAATTCGTGATATAGGCTTTACTCGCGGAATATGCCGGGCAAACATCGATTCCCCGAATGCCTGCAACGGAACTGATTCCCACGATGTGCCCACGCTTCTGTTTTAAAAAGTAGTTGTAGACGATATCCGCTATTTCCGTAAATCCGACGACATTCGTCTCAATGGTTTGCTTTTCAAGCGGCCACTGCAATTCTTTATTGATAAATCCGATTCCTGCGGAAATAATTAGAATGTCCAATCCGCCGATTTTATCAATAATTCTTTCCATCACCTCTTGATTCTTTTCTTTGCATACGTCATGTTCCGCGATTTCAATATTTTTCGGATACAAATCCTGAATTTGGGCAAGCAAGTCAACCCGCCGACCGGTAATTCCAACGCGATTTCCAGCCTTTGCGTACATAAGCGCAAGCTCTTTTCCTATTCCCGAGCTTGCGCCGATGATAAGGATTTTTTTCATTGATATTTCATGCGTCGTGTTTTGTATTGCATCGTGGCCAGCCAGCATTACCTGGTTCGTAATACCTCCTGAAATCAGATTAATGCGGAACCTGGTTCGTGATGCGTTTACAGTTTCATCAGGGAGGGGCGTTGATAAATTCCGGGCCTTGATCGGCTTTTATCCTCATATTAAACATCACTACCATTTCCCCTTTGGGCGGCTTTTTCTCAAAATGGGCCAGCAGCGATTTGGGCGAGCCGCGCAGGACTTCCTCATATATTTTTGTCAATTCCCTGCCGATCACGATTTGAACATCCGGCATGGTTTCGCCCATGTCCCTGAGCACGGACAGGATTCGATGGGGAGTTTCGTAGAAAATGACCGTGCGCGCCTCTTCCTTAAACGATTCGAGAATGCGTTTACGCCTGGCGCTTTTGGGCGGAAGGAAGTTTTCGAAAATAAAACGGTCGGTGGGCAGGCCGCTGCACACAAGCGCCGTGATGAGCGCCGAAGGCCCTGGAATGGGGACGACGGCGATGTCTCGCTTTATGGCCTCGCGCACGAGGTTGAAGGCCGGGTCCGCGATGCCCGGCATACCGGCGTCGCTGATCAAGGCGATATTTTTTCCTGCCTTGAGCTGTGCGATGATATGCGGCCCTATTTTATCCTTATTGAAATCGTGGTAGGGAATCATTGGTGTCGTAATGCCGTATCGGTCAAGCAATACGCGTGACGTGCGGGTGTCTTCGGCGCAGATGAGGTCGACTTCGCTCAATACTTTTTGGGCGCGGACGGTGATATCGTCAAGATTGCCGATGGGCGTTCCAACGATATAAAGGATCGACATCAATAACCTTCTAATTTTGCGATGAGAATGGTTTTGACTACTTTTTTACTTGAATTTTTTGCGATCAACTTTGCGTAATACGTACCGTTGGCGATACGGTACCCGGAGCTGGTTTTTCCGTTCCATTCAATTTCCTGGTAACCGATGGTACCGGCGGTATTTTCCCATTTCCAGACGAGGCGGCTTGCGATTGTGTAAATAACTATTGAAACGTCGCTCGCGACATCGGTAAGCAGAAAAGCGAACCGTATGGTCTGGATCGTATTGTTATGGATGTCTTGCTTTGCGGAAAAAGGGTTGGGGTGGCACTCAAAGAACTTGATGTCGAGGTCCTCACCCGGCATGTAGGCAAAAACCGCTGTGGTCGCGTTTCCGGCGAGGTCCTGGGCGTAGACCGACAATGAATCGATGGCGTATTGTTTTGGAGGGTATGCCGTGAGGGTGACATTACTCAGATCGTTCCCGCCGGCGGGGCGGGAAATTACATTGGAGTCCAGGGCAATCCGGTTGAGTTGCACTTTTATTGACGCGGGCCATACGCCGGAGGCATCGCTCAGCATGATATTAAAGGGTTTCCCCTTTGCCGCATAGTCAAGAAAAACAATATCGTTTCCGTTGACCGATGTGCGAATTTGCGGCGGGGCCATGTCCGAAAGAATGGACAGCGCGAAAGGGCCCTGGCCGATCGAACGCATGCATCCCGACGAGGATTGGGGCGTCCAGTTGCCGCAGGCGAATCTCCATGATAGAATCGAAGAATCGTACATGACCACGGTCATCTTGCCAGCGGCAACCGCGGTTTTTTTCCCAAGCAAACTGGTCGTGTCCCGGAAAAACGTCCAGGCCAGGCTGTCGGCATTTGACAACGGCGGCCGCGCGCCGGAATAAAAACTCATGATGGAATCCCCGCGCAGGGGCGTCCATGAAGATTCGGTTTTAAGCGGTTGGGGAACGGTGATTGGTCGCGGAAAAAGGAATACCCGGTGCTTTAACGGCAACGTGGAAACCGGTGAAATGGAGAGGCCACGGCCGGGTGAATACAGAGTGTCAGCGGGCGCCTTTAAATCTTTGAAGCCTATTCGTACCATGCATGTCTTTGAATTGTTGTCATAGGATATTTCAGGAAAAACGCGGGCGGGATTTAGGACCGCGGTAATGGACAGCAGACCTTGAGTGTCGGGAAGCGCGACCGAAAATGAGCGCGTTTTCCCTGCGTTCAGCGAATCTTTTGTCTGGACGAAAAGGAGCGTGTCGGTTGAAACGCCTGCTCCCAAATAAAAGACCGCTGAAAACGGCGGGCAAGCCGCATTCCCGGCGTTAAGCACCTCGAAATTGATGCGGACCGAGTCGGCGAGCCAGAACGGCCTTAGGGTGTCGGTCGTGAAAGCCAGATCGGGGCACCCTTGGATATTGAACGAATACATTTGCGAGGTGTCCGTTACCCCGGCATTCCCAATCGTGTAGGAAACGCGAAACTTGATAAATAGTATATCGCCCGTCCTCCCGGAAAACGTCACGGGAAAAGACGGGGAAGAGAAATGCCCGTGGCTTGTCTGCGACATGGGAAGTCCGCTGTAACTTAATGCCGGGGTTTCCTGCTGGCCGATGGCGTACAGGCAATACAGCGCCACGCTGGAAAAGGTGTCGGCAAGACCGAAGGAGCAGGAAACGAAGACGCTGTCGCCGTACCTGACGGGATCCTTGCTCAGCGCGACATCGTTCAGGGGCACCGCGTCCTTGGAAAACCCGGCCCATCCCCGGAGTTCCTGCGAATCGTTCCACGCGAACGCGCGGACGAAACCCGTTTTGGCCTTGATCGAATCTTTAATGGCGAAGGCATACGCGATATTGTTTTGCGTTATGGCGACGCTTGCGTCGTCCCATTTTTGTCCGTCGGCCATCAAGGACATTTTTGCGTTGCCGGATTTAAGCGGTGAACATGAGCCTTGCGCCTTGAGCGTGTCGCCGGAAGTGAGCGAGGAGCTTGACAGGGCAATTTTCATTGAATCGGGGGCCAGCGACCAGGGCAGGGCCGGATCGCCGAGCAGGTTATATTGGCGGACGATCGGCAGGTATTGGTCGCCGAAACGCGCAAGCATGTTCATTTTGGTGAGCCAGACAAGCTCACCGACGCTCTGGACCTGGCCGTTTATTGCAAAGTCAAGAAGGATTCTGTTCATGATCAAATCCGCCTGCTTGGAAGTGTAGGCGGAGGCGCCCAGGAAACAGAGCGCGCCGTTGCTTTTGAGGCGGACGAAATCCTCGCCCAGCGATTCATAAAACGCGCTTTCAAAGAAACCGGTAAGGCAGGTAAAACTGAAAACAAAGGGAAGTTTACCGCTTTTCCCCCATTGCCCGTTATACAATTTGTCAAGATCATCAAATCCGAAGAACCTGCTGTCGGACCAGATGTTGCCGCCGCCATGACCGATAAAGTTAAGTGAGTAAAGGCCGGAGTTGATGAAATCGGCCATGGTCTGCGACGCGGTGAATTCGTTTTTATAGTACTTTGAACCCGTGTCGGCGTCCATGCGGAGGATGTTCATCCGGGGCCCGACGATTTGCGCGGTCATCTGGTCGTTAAACTGGGTAAAGTCATTGTCCACGCCGCCGGCAAGCAGCAGGTTGTCGCGCCAGGAGTCAATGAGCGGATAGGTGAGATAATTGACCGTTTTTGCCACAAGGTTCTGCATCTGCGCTTTGTTTTCAGCGGAAAACCTGCCCACGCACAATTCGGGGAAATTGTCGTTGTCGGACAATGTCGCGAAATAGCCATCGTCGGAGGCCGGCCCCCATCCGGGCACCCGGGAAAGGTGCGTCGGCACGATGTTTCGGTCGCGCCTGCCGTTTTTATCGAGGTCATGGGTCGTGTCGCCGCCCAGAAGGAGATACTGCGGCAATTTTACGCCGATGTGCGAAAAGATATACCGCAGGAGACTTCTGATGCTTTCAGGATCGCGGATGCCGGCCGCGAAGGAATCGTAAACCTTGCTGATATCGACCATGGCAACCGAAACGCCCCTTTTTTTGTACACATCGCAAAAAGGTTTGAACAGCGGAATGAAACTGTCCACGGTCACGACGATATAATCGGCTTTAACGAGCGTGTCCCATCCCGAAGTGATGGTATCAAGACGCATCCTGCCGGGCGTAAGCCGGCATCGGGCAGTCTGGGCGAAATAGGAATTCACCGACCTGAGGCTGTCCTGGAATACAAGCGAATAGGTGGTTTTGGCATTGGCTGCGGCGGCGCGGACTTCGAAATCCGTAAAAAGGCGATTGGAACTCAGGTCCCAAAGGTCGCGCGGCGGCTGTGTAAATCCGGTGATTTCAAATTGAAAAAGGTTACCGGTGTCCAGGGGATTATTTTTAAACCATATTTTATCGTTGAGCGCTCCGAACGACCGGTAATACTGGAATTCCATCCAATTGAGGCAGGAAAGGTCGGAGAAATTTGATACGCACAGGAACGTGACCGTGTTTTGGGCCGGACTTATGCGGGAAAGCGGGAAAGGATCGCTCGTGTAAATATACGGGTTCTGGCCCTTCCAGCTTATGGGTTTAAGCGTGTCGCCGATCGCATTATTATTCAGCAAAACGCGAAGATTGTGGTCGAGGGCGATGCCGGCCATGCTGGTCAGGCCCATGAACGCGACGCGCAGCACGCCCTTTGCATTCGGGTCGAGTGAAGGAGGCGGAAGGACGATCGGGTAATCCGTTGAATAGCTCTGTCCGACGAAGCCCCAATACCAATTGTCAATTGAATCGACGGAATTCACGAAATTAGCGATATCACCGGGCACATCGACGCTTCCGAGCCACCGGATGTCGTTGTCTTCTTCGAGATGAACGGTGTCATAGAAATCCCGGGCCGACAGCTCCGTTTGCTGCTGAGCCGTTTGATAACGCTTGTCGTTGACGATTTGGGCTCCGGACACCTCCGAAATGCGGACGCCTGTTTTCCCCTCGCTCCACGTCAGCCAATAAACGTTGGAATAGGAAAATTGCGTAAAGTGAGAATTGGTCCCGCGCAGGAATTTTCCGTAGAACAGAATTGTGTCATTGGAAGTCATGAATGTTCGCTGTGAGTTGGTTATATAAATGGGCGCTTCAACGTTATTGCAGAAAAGCTGAAAGGTTTTTGAAGGAATTATTGAATAGGGGACGCCGAGATTTTTCAAGGCAGCGGCGCTGATCGCATAAATTCCGTCGGAATCAACGTCCATTTTTATTCCATAATGAAAGCCGATGGCCGGCAAGGCCGTTTCCAGGGTTTTGCGCAGGGGGTTCTGAAGTGGAAACAGGATGACCGAATTGCGGATCACCGTCTTTGACGCAGCGCCCGGCCCAATGACCGGTGAGGAAAAATGAATGGCGATTGTGCCTTGTGCGCATGCGGCCGTCCCGCTGGTTTGCACATAGGGATTGAATTGGGCCCATTGAAGAAAATTGGCGCCCGCCCATCCGCTCATAAGGATCTTGCACGGCAGGGCCTGCGGGGAGGCCCGGGGATTTTTCCGGCCAAGAGCCGAAAGCTGGCAGGTGGTGTTGGGAAGCGAGGAAACGGCGAACGCGAAAGAGCGCAGGGGTGAAGGGGATTTTATTTCCAGAGAGTCAAGATCAAAGCCTATCACTGCGTCGGTTGCGCTCATCGAAACCACGCGATAGCGTATGCCGAAACAGGGCGCCGGCAACAAGCAGCATGCGATGAGGAGCCGGACCAGGTATTTACGGCGCATAAAAATCGTGAATGATAATGGTTTGGATGTTTACTCCGGGGAAATACGCCTTTACGCCCATATAATATTTGCCCGTGCCGAGCGGATATAACGGTGAAGGAAGCTGCAGGGTAAAGGAGTCCTGGGTCGCGTTGCCGTACGTGGGTTCCGACGGTTGGGGGCTGCTCCATACCGGGCCGCTGGCATCGCTCCAGACCATCATTGAAGCGTAATATCCTCCCTGATAGCTCTGGGTTGTCCACTTGAAAACGTTTTGTTTGAGCGTGTCGATGGGGTAGGTGATGGCGGGCGGCCAGGTCAGGAGGATGCTGTCAACGGCGGACGTATCGCCCGAGCGCCCCAGCGTATCGACCGCGAAGACCCGGTACTTGACGCAGGAAAAAGGACTTCCAAAAAGCTGCATGGGGGGCAGCTCGTTGGCGATAGGGACGTCATAATCATCGAAAACGCTGTCGGGGATCCCGAAATGCATTATGCCGAAGGCGCTGTCGGACGGGCCTTTTTTAAGAATGACGAATTCCTTGACGGGAAAAGTATCGACGTTTCCCATTTTCCACTGCATGTGAACGGCGCCCTGATAGTCCCCTCCTTTTTTAACTCCCGTTACTTCCATGAGCGTGAAAGACGGCGCCGCTATGTGCGGGGGCGGAAACGGGTCCACCGTCGGGCAGGTGGAAGCGATCGGCAGGCATGAAACGGCGCACAAAAAAAAGAGTGACCTTACTCGCATGAAAATTCTTTCTGAAAGGCCTCAAGTATCAGACATGCGGCGATTCTGTCAACGGCCAGCTTGTCGCGGCGGTCTTTTTTTTTCTTAAAGCGCATGATCCCTGCCGCGCGGACCGATGTCAGGCTCTCATCAACAAAAGAAACCGGCACTGATGAAATTGCCTGAAGTTTTTCGGCAAAGGCACGCACCTCTAATGACATTACCGTTTCGTGGCCATCGATGTCAAGGGGTAATCCGATGACGATGCGGCGGGGTTGCTGGCGGGAAATTATGGCTTCGAGCGAACGGAGAAAATCGGTTGTTTTTTTCCGGTCAAGCGTGGGAAGGCCTTTGATATATTCGCCCTGTTCGTCGGTGACCGCGATGCCGATTCTGCGCCGGCCATAATCAACCCCTAAAAGCTTCATCTTTTACCTTAGTCCAGTCCATGAGGACTTCGAGGGTAGAAAGATTGACATTTTTCGTTTGTGAAACTTTATCGAGAATAAGATGAAAGTGGCCTTCTTTAAGGTTGAGTATTTCAAATATGGCGTCTTTTCCGAGCGCCGTTTTTGAGGCGGCATACGTTATTCTGCCCTGTTCAAAATAAATAAGCCCGAAGGGTGAGCCGATGGTGATGTATAAACATCCGGTTTTCCTGCCTATTTCAATAAATTGCATCACTTCAAGAAGGTTCCCCAATCGTATGTCGCCTTCCAGCGCGGACGTTTGCACGCTCTTCTTGACCGTGTGGGTTGATTTCCTTGCCATGATGAGCGGCGTCACAATTTTAAAAATGTCCCTGTCCGAGAAAACCAGTCCCAAAAAGAACATGTTGGGGGCCGTGTTTCTTTTTGATATTTCGGTGGGGTCGGGAACATTATAAAAAATAATGAGGATCGAAGACGAAGTTTCTTTGTCGGACACGATGGCCTGGATTGTTTTCTGGATGTTTTTTTCCAGGTGCCAGTCGATGACGATGACGTCGGGCGCGTAATGCACGAGCAATGTCCGGGCATGGTCAAGGCCGTTCGCCAGGTTCACTTTAAACCCGATTTCCGAAAAACATTTCGGGAGCGTGGTCGCCGTGTCGGTGAGGGAATAATTGATTTCCTTTGCGGAATGGGAAATGATCAACACGTCGCGCCTCAGCGACGATTTCTTGAATTTCTGGCGCCTCAGACTGACGACCACGAAAATGATTACAAAAACAAGGACCAGGGCGGCGCCTGCCGCAAGCGCGGAAATGACGACGATCGCCGGTATCCTTTCAGTCATGACCGGAAGAGAATCGATGACCTTTCCTCTGGACGATTCAACCCAGCCGGTGTCGTTTTTGACGATGATTTTGCACCATGAAGCCCCGGCGTAAACCAGGGGATACACATCATTTTTTTTTGCAAAACCCAGTATCGGGGACTGCGGGCTAAGATCTTTCAGGATTTTTGTGGGGCTTTCGAGGATCTCGAAATATTTCCGGGCCGGGGCCGGCAAAGGTTCCCTGGAGGACGAAACGGAATCTGCATGAACGGCGGCATTGGCGCGGACGCTTTTCTTCAAACTGTCGGCTGAAGCAACCATTTCGGACACCATTTTATCAACAGGTTCCGCCTTTACTATGACGGTATTTCCAGCCGAAGGCCTGTTTCTGAAGGTTTTTTTTGGCCGCGCTTCCGGAACGGCAAACGCGGGTTCTTTTTTTTCAATTTTTTCAATTTGTACCGGCGGAGGAACATTTTTTTTCTGCGCGGCGGCGGAGTCCGCGGAAATGCGGGCAGTTCCCTGTTTGGAGGTCACTGCCGGAGGAGGATTTTCAATGGCCGGAGTGGCCGCCGCGGGGGGATTTTCAACGGCCGGGGGCGCCGAAGCGCCGTGTTCAACGGTAATGTTGGCCGAATAAATCCAGCCCACGCTTCCGTTGTAATCAATGCAATACCATTCGCCCTGCGGATAACGGATTTTAAAACGATCGCCTTTTTTCGCCAACCCAACCGGTGATGCATCGCCATAGGGGGATTGCATGACTTTTGCGATGCTTTTCTTGACTACTGCATTATCGTCAGCGGCCGAGACAATACACACCATCAAGCACGTAACAATGACATGCGCGGCGCATAACGTTCTTGCTACCATACAAACGGGAAATTATGCTTCCGACGTCTTTTGCTTGTAAATGTAATAGGAAACTCCCGCCAAAGTACCCACCAGAAGAATGGTGAATATGATAAAGGTGCCCAGATAGCTGGGATTAGGATTATCGACGACCACGCCGTACTTTTTGTCAAGCCAGCCGACTCTATCGCTCACCTTGACCTGGTACCAGGAAGTCCCCTCAAACACGAGCTCGAAATGGTCCCCCTTTTTCGCGACCCGGATTATATTTGATTTCGGATCGAGAAATTCATAGATATTCACCAGGGAATTGCTTATTTGAACGAATTTCATTCCGTCGGCGTGGGACCGGGGAACGATGGCCACAAGGATGAACGAACACATCAAAAACGCTAAACCCTTCTTCATGAAGACCTCCTGTTTTGTAAGGATTTTTTATGGAATTATTGTGTCAATTATTGCATAAAAAAGTTTCCGGGATTCCCGGTCGGAAAATTGCAAATCTATTTTAAGATACCAAATTTCCGCGTGATTTACAAGTTTTAAAGATCTCAAACGAAAGGCGTCCTTTTCGGTGGTGATAATGCCCGTCGTGTTTGTCCTGCGCACGATCGAATCGATGTCGTTGACCGTGAATGGGTGATGATCAATAAAAATAGACTCCGCTACGGTCGAAATACCCATTTTTTTTATTAAAAAAATAAATCGTTCCGGCCGCGCGATTCCGCACAATACGACGGGCCGTTTCAAGGGAAGGTTTTGGGAACAGGCGCCGCTGTCAAGATGAACCCAACAGATCGGTTCTTGATAAAGGACAAATACGGGGACGCGCCGGAACCGGGCCTTCAGCTTTTCTTGTGATGCTGCAAGAAGAGACGCGTCATTTTTCGCCCCGATCAGACAGATGCTTCGGGCGCGCGTCAAACCTGATAGCGGTTCCCGGAGCGTTCCGGCGGGCAGCAGCGCGTCGTTAAAAGGGTCGGCGGGAAGACAGACGATGTCGAGATCGCGTTGTATCCGGCGGTGCTGAAAAGCGTCGTCCAGAATGAAAATCGCTTTTGCGCCAAGCCGCGGAGACAATAAACGGGCGCTCCGGCAGCGGCTGGCGCCCACGCCAAGCCAGGACTCGGGAAGCGCGGTGTGGAGAAGCGCGGGCTCATCGCCGACGGTTTCCCATGAATCGTTCGAAAATGGAACGCTTATCACCGGTTTGGGATATTTCCTTTTATAGCCCCTGCTTAAAAATGCCACTTCGCGTCCTTGAGCGTGTAAATACCTTCCGACAAGCAAGGCCATTGGAGTTTTGCCAATACCTCCCGCGTGTATGCCCCCTATGCTTATGGTTGGTTTTCCGCTGTATCTGGATAAATCGGGGATTCTATCATACATGAAATTCCGCGCGCGGACGACACAGCCGTACAAAGCCGAAAACGGAGTGAGGAGAATACCTTTTCCATGAGGATGCATACGATTCTGCAAGTTCAGAAATATTTGTTATTAATCAAAAGTGTCTTGTATATTAATAATATATAATCTAAACTAGGTAATTACGCGCATCATCCTGAATTTTGGGTCGCGCCTTCAATCTTTCTAAAAAGGCAGCATAGGTTGCATTTTTTGGCAAAATCAAACCTTGTTGCGGCACATTCGCTGCGTTGCGCATTCTTCATTGCGCTTATGTGCTTTCAAACCGATGCCCTGACGCGGATCACCATTAATCCTTTGGTAAATAAGTCGGGCAACAAAATTTATGACTGGATAAGCGCCGCGGTGCCGGAAAGCTTTTTCAGGAAATCACAGTGTCTTTCAGGCTTTCAGGTATGGGAACCGGCTTTCCTTTTTGGCGCGGATTCCACGGGGTGGACCATGGAATCCGACAGCCTGCTCAGGCAGAACTGGAACAGGTGGGGATGGGACGCAACGTGCGGAGGAAGCTATACTGTTTCGGAAGAGACCGTTGCGTTTGAATTGAAGGTCTATACCGTAAAAAATGGCAGGGTTTACAGGAAAAAACTCGAAGCAAAGGGTGAGCAGAAATCCATTGAGGCGTTATGTTCGGGCCTTTTTCTGCAATTCCTGGAATCCGTGGATTACACGCCGACGGCGGCGCAGCGTCAATCAATTGCGCTGCCCATGACCAGGAGCGCCGATTCGTACGCAACGTATGTCGCCGGCTACGGTTTTGAAATGCGGCGAAACTATTCGGCGGCGATTACCGCGTATGAACGCGCGGCGGAGATCGACGGCGGTTTTTCAAATGCCTTTTGTCACATCGGTAAATTATACGCGGCGGCGGGCGCGCTTGACAGCGCGCGGAAGTTCTTCGACCTGTGCGCGGGGCGGACGGACGTATCAGGCAATCCGATTATCGCCGCCGAAGTCGCGGATTTTTATACGCAGCACGAACTGCCTGAAAAGGCGTTAAAATTCCTCCAGGCAAACCGCCAGCTGTTGGACCAGACGGCCACGGGAATGAAGGCGATCGGGGAATCGCTCCTCTTGTCCGGTGAACTTCAGCGGGCGGTCGCGATCTTGAACCGCGCTTTGGCGCAAGGGCCTCCTGATCTGGAGACCGATTTTATCCTCGGTAAAGCATATCTTTCGGCGGGAGATTTCGCGCAAGCCTCCGACGTTTTCAACCGGTTGGTACGGTACCGGCCCGACTGTTTACGCTACTATGCGCTGTTAGGCACCGCTTACCGCAGCAGCGGTCGCTTGATGGAATCCGCGAAGGTCCTGGAGAATGCCGAAAAACTGGAAAGCGGCAATGTCACTATCATGATTAACCTGGCGCAAACGTACTTTGCCATCGGGTGGTTCGATGACGCCGAGCAGCTCCTTCTGCGCGCGCAGGAAAAAGAACCGGATGACGCTGAAATTTGCGTCAACCTGGGCGTCGTATACTGGCGAATGGGAAAACATGACCAGGCCGCCGCCCAGTTCGCGCGAGCGGGAAAATTAGGCAAGTACCTCCAGTCGGTGTATAACAACCAGGGCAATATCCTGTTTCTTGGCGGAGACGCGGCAAAGGCAATCGATTGGTACCTGAAAGCGGAAAAAACGGGCGGAAAAAACGAGGTCGTTCTGCTCAACCTGGCGCAGGCATATTTCTCCATGAATAAACTCGCCAAGGCCGCCTACTATTTTGATGAAGTGCAGCGGATGTCTCCCGACAGGCTTGATGTGCTTGTCAGGCTTGCCGAGATTGCGGAAAAGAGGAAAAAGGACGCCGAAGCGGAACTCTATTATCGCAAAATCCTGGAACTTTCACCGCATAACGAAAACGCGCTGGCGCAATTGCTTGCTATCATGATAAGAAAAAGCCGATTTAAAGAAGCGGTAGAGATGCTCGAGCCTTATCTGAACGATTTTCCCAACAATAAAAAAATGCTCATTCTGCAGGCCGATTTGTATAATCGCATGGGTTGGTATGAAGTTTCGGCCATGAAATATCAGTTCATCGTCCGTGATTTTCCCGATTCATGGGAAGGTTATTTCGGGTTGGGAAAAAACATGTTCGACATGATCCGCTATAAAGACGGACGCGACTACGACAAGGCAATTTACTACCTGAAAACGGCGAGCGATCTGAACCGCGCCGACCCCGAACCCGAGTATATTATCGGCGTTATTTACATGGATTACAGGAATTACCGGGAACTGGCGCTCGACAGCTGGACGAGCGCATTGACAAAAGCAACTGATCCCGCGCTGCGGAAAACGCTCAAGGACCTTATCGCAAAGGCGCACAAGTGAACCCAAACGGGCATCGGACGTTTTTTTTACTGGCCATGGCGTGCACCGTCTGCCTTGGGGCGAAACCCGACCTCAAGCAGGGATGGATCGACACGATACCTCCGGCGGTGACCATTCAGCCGCGCGAAACGTACCATGCGAAAATATTCCTCGCAACCCTCAGCGCCAACAAGCAGAGCACGTTATGGTTCAGCGTCGTTTCAAAAGGCAAAGGAAGGCCGCCGGACGGGAAAATGGAAACATATCAGAACCCGATCACGATCATGGAAGAAGGAAAAACGACCGTGTACTTCTACGGGGAAGACCTCGCGGGGAATAAATCGCGGCTGGATTCCATGGAATATGTGCTCGATACGCGTCCGCCCGAATTGACGATCGTGCCGGCGCCGGGGCGGTATCGCACGAAAATAACGGTCCACATAAATGTAAACAAGCCCTGCAGGTTGATGTTCCATTCCGTGCGTGGCGACACCGCCGGTAAAGCCGTGGCGGAGTCGCTGACGGTCAACGATTCAATCGCCGGTTTTATTTCGGCGACCGACAGGGCGGGCAACACCGGGTTCAGCGGGATATTTTCGTACACCGTTGATTCAAGGGTGGTCCAGGCGTTTATCGCTCCAAAAGAAGGGATTTACAATAAAAAACAGAAAATTTCATTTACCGCAAACGCGCCCGCCGACATATTCTATTCCTTTGGTCTTTCCACGCCGTCCGAAGGATTTAACCGTTTCGACAAACCCGTGCCGCTTCCTTACGGCAATACCATCGTCCGTTACTTTGCAAAGGGCAATAACGGATGGGAATCGGACATCGCGCAGGCCACCTACGTAATCGACACCATTGCTCCCAAGGTCCATTTTGTCCACAGGCCCGGTGACTCGGCCGATACGCTCATTCTATCAACGAAAAAACCTTCCACGATCCGTTTTACGCTGGACAACCGGTTTCCAACCGATGAAAGCGCGGTATACGAAAGGCCGCTCATCGTCCAGCACCGCGGGAAATGCATCGTTAAGGCGATCGCAAAGGACGTGGCCGGAAATGTTTCCGAAGCCTTTGAGTGGAGCTACAAATTCGAAACGAAACCGCCGGTGATAAGCCTTTCGAAGCCCTCCGGTCTTTATAACAGCGCAATCCGGTTGCGGGTCATGACCGACAAACCGGCGACCGTGTTTTATACGCTTGACGGAAATGAACCTACGGCCAATTCAATGTTGTATAAAGACGAAATATCCATTTCAAAAGACGGGGCGACGAAAGTCCGTTTGATCGCCCTCGACGATGCCGGCGACACCAGTCCCGAAACCGTCGCGGAATATACGGTTGACACCAGGCCGCCCGAAGTGCGGGTGCGGGTCGAGGAAAACATCAGGGAAAATGTGTTCATGGTAACGCTTACCCCCGATGAGGACGCGCAGATTTATTATGAAACGGGTGACGCGGCGCCCACGCTGTCATCTCCCGTGTTTAAGGACAGGGTGCCGCTGCGCATGGGCCAGGCGCTCAGATATTTCGCGGTAGACAAGGCAGGCAACCGTACCCCCGTCAAAGTTATGGATGATTTGAGGCGTCCTATCGTGAGCGCTTACCCGCAGGGCGGCATTTACAACCGGCGGCTGAAGGTTGGCTTTTTCACGAGCGCGGGCAACCAGGTTTTCTGGCGCATCCCTCCCGATACCGTGTTCAGGCAGTTTTCCGATTCGCTGTATTTTAATAAAGAAGGGGTATTCTCGCTGGAATACTATTCCGAGACTCCCGCCGGGCTCAAGAGCCCCATACGAAGAAACGAATACACCATCGACATGACGCCTCCGCATATATCGGTGAGCCTTAAGAAAGGCATGCACGATTCGATTTCGGTGTTTTTTGAGAGCAGCAAGAACGCGACCATTTACTATACCACCGACGGCTCCAGCCCCGCGTTCAGCAATACCACGCGAGCCCTGGCGAACAAATTCCTGCGTTCTTCGGACCGCCTCAGTATTCTGCGCAAGACCGACGTCAAGCTGGCTTTTTTCGCGGAGGACGTTGCCGGCAACCAGAGCGCCATTACGGTGCTGGACGTGTTCAAGCCCATGGCGGTTCCGAACGTGCCCGCGGGAAGGGACATACTCTATGATCGTATTTTATCGATTTCGCTGAACACCTATGACGACAGGTCGCAGATTTATTACTGCCGCCATGGGCATGCTCCCACGCCGGATTCCGCTGTTTTCACCAGCCCGATAACCCTTGTCAGTTCGGACACCATAATCGCGTTTGTGATTGACGCGGCGGGCTACCGCGGACAGCTCGATACCTTTGTGTACCTGATTGATCTGCCGCCTTCGCCGCAATTCGCCGTTTCGCCCGATTCGATTTTTGCCGGGACGCGCGTTCATTTTGACGCGTCGGCTACCATTGATCACGAGACCCCGGCAAACAGGCTCCTGTACCGATGGGACTTTACCGGACGCGGCGCGTTTGACACCGAATTCAAGGCCGATCCGCGAGCGCAGTTCTCATACCAGTCTCCGGGCATTTACAAACCCCTTTGTGAAGTCAGGGACGAAAACAAGAGGACCGCGACTATTTCCAAGGAAGTGCTGGTGCGTTCGCTCTGCCCCCGGGGAATGGTCTCGATAGCCCTGCCGGGCGACCGGACATTGTGCATGGACAAATACGAATGGCCGAATCTTGCGGGTGAAAAGCCGACCGTCAATGTGTCCTGGGTCGAGGCCAAAATGCTCTGTATTGAAGCGGGAAAAAGGCTCTGCGCGCCGGCGGAGTGGACCGATGCCTGCAAGGGGCCGAAACAAACTTTCTATCCGTACGGCAACGCCTACGAAAAGCAGCGGTGCCCGGACAAAGGCGAAGGCTTTTACAAATCGGGAGCGTTCCCCCGTTGTGTCAATGACTTCGGCGTCAATGACATGGTCGGCAATGTGTGGGAATGGGTGGACGGAAAAAAAGGGGACTATCCGCTCCTTATGGGAGGCTCTTTCAAATACGGTGAAAGCGCCGACTGCAACCTGGTTTCCCAGGGGAGCGTGGGCGCAAAATCAACCGAGGCGGGATTCAGGTGCTGCAAATAAACACGATACTCGTGTGGGCGGTGGTTGTCGCCGGCCAGTCGGCCGGCGCCGAGGCGCCGGTCGACTGGCTGTTCGAGGACGCCCTGAAGGAAGACAATGTCCCGCTCATCGAAACCGACGTCATTGCCCCCAAGGACGTCGCGCGGGCGCTTGACTATTACAAAGCGGGAAATTACCGGCTTGCGCTCCATGTTCTGGAAAAAATCAGGGACTTGAATTTGCCAGACGGCAGGCTTGATTTCAATTATTTCGCGTCAGCAGAATGCTATCGGCAGCTCAATCTGACGGACCTCGCGGCCGAGAATTACCGTTCCGTGATCAACCGGTTTACGGGAAGCGATAAGGCCGCGCCAAGCTATTTCAGATTGCTGCAATATTCCTATGACCGGCGCGACAGCGCCGCCGCCGACAGCATTACGGCCGTTTTCAAGAGCATATACCGGAATCACCCGCTGTTTGCTTCGGCAATCTACGTGAGGGGAAAACTATGCTTTCGTGAAGGACGATGGGCCGATGCCATCGCCCTGTGCGCGCAGGTACCGGCGCAATCGGCGCTCTATGTTCAGTCGCAATTCCTGACGGCGCTCTGTTATCTGCAGTCAAAGGACGCCGATAAGGCCCTGCTTATTCTTGATTACGTGCGGAAGAATTCTTTTTCCGAACCGCTTATCGCCGAGGCCAATATCGTCATTGGCGATATTTACTATAACAAGGAAAAGTATTCGACCGCGCTGTCGTATTACGGCAATGTGCCGCATTCCGCGAATCGGTACGCGTACGCACTCATAAAAACCGCGAGCTCGTTTCTTGAACTGAAGCAGTATGAAAGGGCCCGGGACGTGGCGAAGAACTTCATCGCGAAAAACAAGTCGAGCGGATACTATTTCGAGATGCTTTCGGTCCTCGAACAGGCCTATGGCCGGTTAAAAGACGGGGCAAACCAGCAGCGCACCCAGGCGGTCATTTTCCAGCAGTTGAAAAATGCCCGTCATTCATTTGAGGTGTATGATGAATTGAGCCGCACGGCCGATATGATAAGCCAGTGGGAAATCATCGAATTCAACGCGATACGCACAAAAGACGACGCGCTCCTCAAAACGGCGAGGGACAATCTCGGCCGCTGCAGGACCCTTAAAAAAAAGTTGGGCGATGTGCTTGAAAATATCGGCATTTCCGTCGGTGAACAAGGACGGGAACAAATCGCGGGGATGGAAGTCCGCCGGTACCTGGACCTGCTCAAAAACCGCATGGTCCCCATGGAGGATTCCATTGGAAAAATACAGACCGCAATGGATGCGTTGAAAACGTCGGGCAAACGGGAAAAGGCGGATTCTCTGAAAAAAACGAGGGAAATAATGTTCGGGGCGTCCCTCGACACCCTGAAACTCCGGCACGCTTCGCTCGAAAGGGAGTATGCCCTGGTACAGAAAGAATGTCTGGGCGGGCTGCAGGGACGGCAGAAGCTTGACGAGGAAATGCAGGCGAAATTCGTAGACTGGGCGTTCATACGGTATCAGGACAAAAAAACCGAATTGACGAATATGAATAAGGCGATCGTGAAAAGCGGCCTTGACAAGGCGGCTAAGAACCCGCTCAAGCGGAAAGGGAGCGAGGTCGTCAAGCTGTTCGCGGAAATAGATATTGACAAAGCAAACAAGGACCTGGTTGAAGAACGCACGACCCTCATCAACCATATAAAGGCCATGCAATATATCTTTCCCCAAAGTAAATTTACCGCCGCGATCCTGTTCCGTCTGGCCGAATTGTATTATGACCGCGCAAGCGACGCGTTCGACGTCAAATTGCGCGACTATGAGAAAAAAATGGCCGAGGGCCGGAAAGGCATTGTCTTTCCCGAATTCGACATGAAGGACGTCATTGAAACCTATGACCTGATCATTACGAATTACCCGAAAGACGAAGCGGCGCCTTCCGCTTTTTTTTACAAGGCCCTTGCCCTGCAAAAACTGGGGAAGTACGACGAAGCGAACAACGCGCTTGTCGAATTGACGAAAAATTATCCTGAAAGCGAATTCTACGTCGAAGCCAACATGAATATCGCCCGATTCTATTTCGAGCACCCTAAAATGAAAGGCGGGACCGGATACAAACTGGCGGAAGAAACCTACCACAAAGTTCTTTATTATCGCGACCATCCTCAATTCGTTTCGGCGTTATACGGCCTTGGCTGGTGCTATTACATGCAGGACAAGTACGATGAGGCGATCGCCGTTTTTAAATACCTCGTGGAAGAAGTGGCCCTGGATTTCGACGTGACCAAGATCGACGAGAAAAGACAGGTCTCGAACCCGCTTCTGCGCGACGAGGCCATCGACTATATCGCCATCAGTTTTGACGAAGAAAACCGGATGGACGACGCGATAAAGTTCCTGACGCTTATCGGCAATATCGATTACGCGGCGATGGTGCTTCGCCGTATCGCGGAGCTGCGCGAAGAAGACATGGACTATAAGGCAGCAATCCACGCGTACCAACGGCTGCTTGCGGAATACCCGCAGAGTATTTCGGCGCCCGACGCGTCGCTGGGGATCATTAAAATGTACGAAATGCTCAATCAACGCGGGGAGGCGCAGAAACAACGGGAGGATTTTTTCAAACGATACGCCAAGGGCGGAGAGTGGCAGGAACTGGTCTGGAAGCGTGATTCCCTGCTTATTCCGCGCGTCGATTCGATCGCCATTTCGATGGGACAGTTCATAGCCGATGAAAGCTACCGCGTCGCCGAAACGAATAATGACACCGCGGCGTTCGCCAAGGCCGCCCAATACTATAAGACCATCGTTGCCGCGTATCCGAACAAGCCGCGGTCGCACGACGCCCAGTGGAACCTCGCGGTCATTCTGGACAGCAAGCTCGGCCGCGCCGCCGATGCCTACACGGAATACCTCACCTACAGCGCAAACGTTTCGGCGGATTCCGTCAGGCGCGAGCAGGCCGCCCTTAACGCGATCGCGATCGCGCAAAAAATGATGCCTCCCGATTCTTCGGTCAAGGAGGGCGTTCTGGAACCCGCGTCGTTCAAGGTCGTGGACGCGGTGAACAATTACAAGGCCCTTTTTCCAAACGGGAAAAACCTTTCAGGCGCGCTGCTTACCATAGGGTCAATTTATTTCAACCGGAAAATGTTTTCGAAAGCGGCGGAATATTATGATCAGATCATCGACAAAGGGCAGGAAAACGACGAATACTTTGAAGCCCTGTTTTTACTGGGAAAGTCGCATTTCGGCCGGGAAAACTGGGAGGCCGCCTCGAAGTGCTTTGACAAGGTATGGAAAAACGCCTCCGGCGCCGCGCGAAGGTCCGAAGCATACAAACTACTTCTGCAATCGGAATTTTCGAGGGCAAAACAGGCCTTCGCTTCCGGGGCCTTTAAGAACGCTTCCCAGATATTCCTGTCGATCGAAACACGCTATCCCGGGAGCGAGTATGGCGACGTCGTGCTGTTCAAGGCCGCGGAGTCGTTTGAAAAAACGGAGAAGTGGATTGACGCGTGCGACAGCTACTATCGCATTGTCAAGAGC
>JBAVGL010000359.1:0-9504 GCA_049684795.1 Chitinivibrionales bacterium
GCGATGCCTATATGGAAATGGCCCCCTATTTTCCTAATCGCATGTTTAATAGCATTTTTTCATGCCAAAATCAGGCGCCGCAACAATTGTATGTATCGATCATGAATGGCATGCCTCAAGTTCAAGGGACCTCCGGTCAACCTCCTGCTCCGGGATCGCTGCTTTCAACAGCCCTCGCAAATGCGCCTTTTCCAGTGTCTGCAAATATCCGCTGGATTGAAATGGACTCCACGAAGTTCCTTTCCATGGACCCCACCTCAGTCAATTTCCTCGCGCCCAACTGGAACGATTCGATCGTGACCAAATATATCAAAAACCAGGGCTGGCAAAATTCCGGGGTGAAAAATATGGATGGATCGTGGGCCGATATCGGCGCTATTTCATCAGACGGCGGCAGGCCAACCGACCTTGCTTCTATAGTTCCTATTGATCCCGTTTCGATAACCGGAACGAGCGCCTTGATCAAATTCGCCATTGATCAGCGTAGCGGTCAATTCCATAACCCTATGGCAAAATTATTCAGGTTTGTCAGCAATTTACCCATCGTTGCTAATTGGGACCCAGCAGCGGTCATCACCGCGGCGAACATCAATGACATCGTCCTTCCCGCGACACCGGCGCTTCAGGTTGGAGCCAATGTCTATACGGTCACCATTCCGGTGGCGCAAACCGCGGACTACGCGTTTTTCGAGGGCATTTTCGAGGGCACGGACAAGAACGGCAACAAATACACTTCGTCAACAGGATTCCTGCCATACAGGAACCTTAACTATAAGTTTGTTGTGCAAATCTGGAATTCCGCACTAACGAAACAACTGGACTCCGTAACGGTTGGCGACACGGTTATGTTGAAGGTGGTCCCGGAGAATGGCGACGGAACCGCATTTGCAAATGCAATTACGCTTGCCCAGGCGGGCCTTTTTTCCGGCTTTTCGCTATTGTCAACCGCCATAAACCCCATGGTCCCGCTTACGTATCCTCAAGGCATTACCGGATCGACCAACAAACCGGTCATGTTCACTAAAGTCCCCGCAGGCGGGACCGAAATCGTGAGCGTGTCCGGAATTTGGGATTCGAGCACGTTTTATGGAAGCGCCGCGATTAATGTTTTGTCCAGCCCGCCCGCAACGGTCGTATTTCAAGACCCGCCGTCAAAAACCTTTAATGACGCTGTTCCGCCGACACTCAATCAGGGCCAATCTTATGCGGGCGATCTTTTCGTGTATGACAAATACTCCAATAAAGTCACTGCTCCCGCAAGCGTTATGCTTTCCAGCCTTACGCCATCCATGGCGAATTTCGTGGGAGGCAATCCTGATTTGACCATTAACACCGACTCTTCAGGGACGGGCCATTTCAGCATTGCCACGACAAACGCGGCAACGGAAAACAGCCTGGTAAGTTTCAAGGCCCTTCTTGCGACCGCTAATGCCTTTGACACGGCATACATGATCGTGGGCAAAATAATCACCGGTACGAAAAATAATCCGAATTGTGTTTCATTAAGGAAAAGACACATCGAGATTACCTGCTTCGACCTTCAGGGACGCAGGATATTTCATGTTGTCACGGAATCATATACCGGCTCGGTGCAGGCGAAAGATTTTCAACACTTGTGGAAAAACAGGATGTCATCGGGAACGTTCATCGTGAGAATGACGATCAAGGATGGCGGGTCAACCCTTCACAAATGCTCCACAGTTTTTCTTCGGCCTCCGAATTCCTGAACGAGCAGGGGACTTCCTTTCGCTGCTCAAAGAACCCGCCGTTCTTACCCTCAACTTCCGGGCTGCTGGAAAGCCAGATGGCCGTGTCGGCCCCCTGGGCGATGCTGCGCCCGAAGAACAGGCCAAGCACGCGCATTAACAGCATGACCGCGGGCGGCGTGTTACGATAGAGGCGCGTTGCCACGACAAGTCCCGGCGCCATTGCATTTGCGGTGACGCCGCTTCCTTCCAAACGTCGCGCGAAGGCCCAGGTGAGCATCCGGTTACAGGCCTTGGATTGTTTGTATGCTTTCCGGCCTTCATACGCGCGGCGTTCGAACTGGAGGTCGGTGAGGTCGAGGTCGCCCGCGTAGGTGGACGCCACGTTGACAATGCGCGCCGGAGCGCTCGCGCGCAGGACATCGAGCAGGTCGTTCGTCAGGAGAAAATAGCCAAGCACGTTGGTGGCAAACGTGAGTTCTATGCCGTCAACGCTCATCTGCCGCCGTGGAGTGTTGATTCCGGCGTTGTTGACGAGAACATCGAGGCGGGACCATCTTTTACGGAACTCCAGCGCAAATTCGTGTATTGATTGTTGACTTGAAGCGTCGAAGTACATGACCGTGCATTGCTTTGCGCCAGTAAGGCGCGAAATCTCATCTGCAGTTTGTTCGCCTCGCGCGATGTCGCGGCAGGCAAGCACGAGCCCGGCGCCGAGCTTCGCGAGCTGCACGGCGATTTCCTTGCCGAAGCCCGATGTAGGGCCGGTAATAACGACCCGTTTTCCCGACATGGAAATATTTTGGGGCTGCTTATTGTCCATACGGCGCGCCTCCGGAATTTTGAATGTTTTTTTCCCCGTTAAGATTTCAATGACGTTAAGAATATTGTTTTTGTGCAACCTGAATATAACATTTTCTTTTTTAAATATCGAACGGCAATATATTTTTTTTACGCACCTCAAAAATGCCCAGGTGGTGAAACTGGTAGACGCAATGGACTCAAAATCCATCGTACGTAAGTACATGGCGGTTCGATTCCGCCCCTGGGCACTCTCTTTCGCAAATCTTGCTCACATTGACTATTGGATAATCATTATATTGTAAAGATCAAGCCGATACCGGCGGGTGAGGATATTGGCAATAAGGACCCATATAAACCCCTGGAGGGCACTATGACGGTCATTAAAAGCGCCATCGTTGTTCTGTTGTTCTTTACGTTAAATATGGCTTCGATGGATAATATCAACAGATTGAAATCGGGAGTGGAAAATTGGAATAAATGGAGAAGGGAAAACAAAACCATTCTGCCCGATCTCTCGAGAGCCAACCTTCAAGGAGAAAACCTCCGGGGAGCCGATCTTGCGGGCGCCAACCTTTGGGGAGATACGCTTCTGGGGGCCGATCTTCGAGGGGCCATCCTTCAAGGCGCCGATCTTCGTGGGGCCAATCTTCAGGGGGCCAACCTGCAGGGAGACAACCTGACGGGGGCCCGACTTGAGGGCGCCAACTTTCAGGAAGCCCACCTTGAAAAAACCAATCTTAGAGGAAGTGCCCTTCGAGGGGCAAATTTCAGGGGCGCTTTCCTTCAGGGAGCCGATCTTCTGGAAGTCAATCTTCAGGGAGTCCACTTTGAGAGAGTCAATCTTGAAGATTCCCAGCTTGAAGGGGCCGACTTTTCGGGAGACACTCTTCAGGAAGCTGATCTTCAGAGGGCATTCCTTGAAGGGGCCGATCTTCGGAGAGGCAACCTTCAGGAAGTTGACTTTAGAGGGGCTTTCCTTGTTCGAGCCGATCTTCGAGGATCCGACCTCCAAGGGGCCTTCCTTGCGAAAGCCAACCTTCGAGGAGCCAATCTACAGGGAGTCAAGCTTCAGGAAGCTGAGTTTGGAGGCGACACCCTTTTAGGAGCGAAACTTGAGGAGGCCAACTTGTCGAGGGCCGACCTTCAAGGGACCGACCTTCGAGGAGCCGATCTTCGGGGCGCCAATCTTAAAGAAGCCAACCTTCGGGAAGACACTCTTCGAGGCGCCAAGCTTGAGGGTTCCGATTTTGAGAAAGCCGACCTTCGAAAAGTAAACTTTGATAAAACAGATTTAAGCACCGTTAGATCATTTTACATGACAAAACTTGAACCGGAAATTCTGTCCAGAATTAAGGCCATCTGGCCTGAAAAGCTTGCGACCGTCTGGAATTATCCGTTAGATGCCTGGGTCATCGACAAAACTCTTCTTGAGCAGATTATGAAACCTGACTGGAAAGGGTGGCCTGAGGAAAAAGCTCAAGGAAAATAGGTACTATGCATAGCTGCAAAAGCATAATTGTTATTCTAATGTTGCTCGCGATAAATATTGGGTGCGCGAGCCATGTTGAATTAAAAATATTAAAATCCGGCATAAGAAATTGGAATAAGTGGAGAGAAGAAAATAAATTAGTTAGACCTGACCTTCGGGGAGCGCAGCTTGACAGCGCCGATCTTCGGGGAGCTTTTCTTGGGAGGGCCGATCTTGATAGCGCCGATCTTCGGGGAGCCATCCTTGAGAAAGCTACCCTTACGTACGCCGACCTTCGGGGAGCGCACCTTGATAGCGCTAATCTCCAGGGAGCCAACCTTGATAGCGCCGACCTTCGGAGAACCGTTCTTCGAGGAACCGACCTTGACAGCGCCAACCTTCGGGGAGCGCGGCTCGATAGCGCCGACTTTCGGGGGGCCTTCCTTTGGGGAGCGGACCTTGAGGGAGCCGGCCTTCGGAGAGCCTGGCTTGAGAAAGCCACTCTTATAGGCGTTGACCTTCGGGGAGCCGACTTAACAAATGCCGACCTTCGGGAAGCTTACCTTAAGGGAGCCGACCTTCGGAGAGCCGACCTTCGGGAAGCTTGCCTTGAGGGAGCGCACCTTGATAGCGCCAACCTTCAGGAAGCCAACCTTGGCGGCGCCGATCTTCGGGAAGCCAACCTTCGGGGCGTCAACCTCGATGGAGCCAATCTTAACGAAGTCAAATCATTTTATAAGACAAAACTTGATCAGGACATTTTATCCGAAATAAAAGCCTATTGGCCTGAGAAACTGGCAACTTTCTGGGATTACGGAAGAAAAAATTGGGGTATTGATGATACTCTGCTTAAGCGGATCAAGAAACCTGATTGGTATGGATGGCCAGAGGAAAAAGAACAAGGAAAATGACTGTTTTTCATCTGAAAAGGTGGATAAGATACTGTATGCAGGAATTATCTACGCTAAAAGCGTAGATAATTCAGCTACAGTATCTAAATATGGCTTCAAATACACGCCCGTAATCGATTTCGGGTTTGCGGCAAGCTCTTCGGGCGTGCCCGTCGCGATGATTTCTCCGCCCTTGTCGCCGCCTACCGGACCCATGTCGATGATATGGTCGGCGCACTTGACGACGTCGAAATTATGCTCGATGATGATCACGGTATTGCCTTTGTCAACCAATTCGTTGATCACGCTCATGAGCAGCAGGATGTCTTCGAAGTGCAGGCCTGTGGTGGGTTCGTCGAGAATATAGATCGTTTGTCCGGTCGACCTGCGGGCGAGCTCGGCGGCAAGCTTAATGCGCTGCGCCTCGCCGCCCGAAAGCGTGGTGGCCTGCTGGCCGAGGTGGATATAGCCGAGTCCCACGCGCGAAAGCACGGCGAGCCTGGGTTTGATCGCGGGGATATGTTCGAAAAAAACGCAGGCCTCGTCCACGGTCATGTCGAGGACGTCGGCGATGTTTTTGCCTTTAAAGCTTATTTCCAGCGTCTCGCGGTTATAGCGTTTTCCGTGACACGCTTCGCATTCAACGTACACGTCGGGCAGGAAATGCATCTCTATTTTGATGAGGCCGTCGCCCTGGCAGGTTTCGCATCTGCCGCCCTTGAGGTTGAAGCTGAAGCGGCCGGGCGTATAGCCGCGGATCTTGCTTTCGGGGAGAAGGGAAAACAGGTTGCGGATCTGGTCGAACGTTTTGGTGTAGGTGGCCGGGTTGGAGCGCGGTGTGCGGCCGATGGGCGATTGGTCGATGTCGATGACTTTGTCTATGAACATGATCCCTTTGACTGCTTTGTGCGTCAGCGGAACGATTTTGGAATTATAGAGTTTTTTCGAAAGCGCGGGATACAGCGTTTCATTAATGAGCGTGCTTTTGCCGGACCCCGAAACTCCCGTTATGCAAATGAGCGTGCCTAAGGGAAACAGCGCGGTAACGTTTTTAAGGTTGTGCCCGGTGGCTCCGGCGAGTTCAAGGAAATGGGCGTTTCCTTTCCGGCGTTTTTTAGGCGCCGGGATCGTCTTCTTGCCGGAAAGGTATTCGCCGGTCAGCGACGCGGGATCTTTCATCACCTGGGCGGGCGTGCCGCACGAAACGAGGTATCCGCCCAGCTTCCCGGCGCCCGGGCCAATATCGATGAGGTGGTCGGCGGCAAGCATGGTGTCTTTATCGTGCTCGATCACCACGACGGTGTTGCCGAGGTCGCGAAGGGAATGCAGGGTGTTTAATAATTTTGAATTGTCGCACGGATGCAGGCCGATGCTTGGTTCGTCGAGAATGTAAATGACGCCGGTCAGTTTCGAGCCTATCTGGGTCGCAAGCCTTATGCGTTGCGCCTCCCCGCCGGAAAGACTCGAAGAAGCGCGGTCCAGCGATAAATACGAGAGGCCCACGTTAAGCAGAAATTCCAGACGCTGGTCGATCTCCTTGAGGACCTGCCGGGCAATCTGCTCGTTGCGTTTGGACAGCGAAAGTTTTTTGAAAAAATCCTTGAGCGCGTCGATTGAATAACTTGACATTTGCGCAAGATTCCTGCCGTCGATGAGGATGGCAAGGCTTTCTTTCCGCAGCCGGGCCCCCTTGCAGGCCGGGCAGGCGCGTTGCGACATGTAGTCTTCGATCCAGCGTCTGATTTCCTCGGAACTCGATTCATGGTACCTCCGCAGCAGGTTGGGAATGACGCCTTCGAACCTCTTTTTAAATTGACCGAAGCCCTCGCCCGAACGCCCCTGCCATTTCATGAGGATCTTTTCGGAACCCGCGCCGTTAAGCAGGATGTTTTTCTGGGCCCCGGTCAGTTTGTTATACGGTTTGTCGACGGGAATGCCGAAATGCTTGCACACCGAAAGCATGATTTGCTGGTTCCAGCTTCCCATGGTGGACGAGCCGTTCCAGGGAACGATTGCTCCGTCAAGAAGGCTGAGCGTGGGGTCGGGCACGAGCAAATCCGGGTCGATTTCAAGCAGATAACCCAGGCCCGTGCAGGTTTCGCAGGCGCCGAAGGGACTGTTGAACGAAAACATCCTCGGGGAAAGCTCGTCGTAGCTCACCCCACAATCGGGGCACGACAGCAGTTCTGAAAACACAACGGGCTTCCCGTCCATGCAATCGATGATGACCGTGCCGTTGGTGCTCAGTTTGAGCGACGTTTCAATGGAGTCAGTCAATCTGCCCCGGATTGCGGGGCCGGACACGAGGCGGTCGACGACGACCTCGATGGTGTGTTTTTTGTTCTTGTCAAGCTTGATGTCGTCGTCGAGGGAATAGTTGACGGAGTCGACCCTGACGCGCACGAACCCGTCTTTGCTTAATTTCTCGAACATTTCCCTGTACTCGCCTTTCCTGGCCGAAACGACGGGGGCGAGCATCTGGAACTTTGTTCCCGCGGGAAATTCCATGATCTTGTCGGTTATTTCCTGGACCGTCTGCCGGGTGATCGGTTTGCCGCATTTGTAACAGGTGGGATCGCCGATCCGCGCGAACAGGAGCCTGAGGTAGTCGTGTATTTCGGTGATCGTGCCCACGGTCGACCGGGGATTATGCCCGGTCGATTTCTGCTCGATCGAAATGGCGGGGGAGAGGCCTTCGATGGAATCGACATCCGGTTTTTCCATGAGACCGAGGAATTGCCGCGCGTACGCCGAGAGCGATTCGACGTACCGCCGCTGACCTTCGGAATAGAGCGTGTCGAACGCGAGCGATGATTTTCCCGAACCCGAAAGTCCCGTAATGACGGTAAGGCTGTTGCGGGGAATGGTCACGTCGATGTTTTTTAAGTTGTGCTCACGGGCGCCTTTAATGACGATGTCTTTGATCTGCATAGGGTCATTAAAATACTATATCGCACGGGAGCGCATAATGGCCCGGGAAGATCATTACTGAACATGTTTTCGCGCATGCTCGCTTCGGCTTCGATCAGTAAGCGGTTCAGTTATCGCATAACCACGCGGTTCCTGCCGGTTTCTTTCGCGCTGTAAAGCGCTTCGTCAACCCGCTTGATAAAACTCTCCGGGGTCTCCGAAACGTTGATCTCGCCGACCCCGAGACTGATGCTGATGACCAATCCCTTGACCGAACGGTCCGTCCCGATTTGCTGCCTCAGCCTTTCGGCGAGGCGCGCCCCGTTTTCGGCGGCAGTTTCCGGAAGGATCACCGCGAATTCCTCGCCGCCGTAGCGAAACGCCCTGTCGGTCGATCTGACCATGGATTTTATGGCGCGTGCGACCATTACAATGACTTCGTCCCCGACAGGGTGTCCGTAGGCATCGTTGAATTTTTTGAAATGGTCGATATCGAGCATGATAAGCGATACATGGTTGCCGTACCGTTTTACACGGTCATATTCCGCGCGGATGGTTTCCTGGAACATCCGGTGGTTAAGCAGGCCGGTAAGCCCGTCACACCGCGCAAGATCTTCCTGTTGTGAAAAATATGACGCGCGTTCAAGGGTCATCGACGTCTGAGCGGCGACAATGCCCAGAAGATTGCCATGAGTATTGGTATACGTTTCGCCGGCCGGACCGACCGCTATGATGATGCCCTGGACTTCATCGCGCATCTGGACAGGGGCCATGCACAGCGAACGTACTTTGGGATCGGGCCACGACCAGCGACGGTCATCGCCGTGGATATTGGGGATGATGCAATTGCCCGTGGGAAAACGCTCCAGAAGGTTACGCAGGTAAATGGCCCCGGAAGCCTGGTTGCCGGTCAGCACGAAATTCTCGGGCCAGGAGAACGCCGCTTTAGGGATCCCGTCCGGACCGCGCATGGCGATCACGCTGCCCGTGCAATTGAACAGCCGGTGCACCTGCGGGCATACCTGCTTGATGATTTCCTTCCTGTTAAGCGTATTTTCGAGCAGCCGGGCTATGGAAAAACTGGCGTCGAGGCTGCGCAGGGTCGATTCGTTCTGTTGCTGAAGTTTAAGACGCTCCAAGCTTGAACACAGGAGCTGGGTGACGGTGTGCATAATTTCTTTCGCTTTTTTGGCCATGGCCGGGTCGATATTCGCCAGGCGCATGACGCCCGCGTCATTACCCATAAGCACGATGGGCGAGCACAACACGTTATATTCGCCGGGGTTCTGGTTGAGCGGGACATAGTCCGTTCGTGTGTTGAATCGCGGCTCCCACAGCACTGTCCTTTTGTAAAGGCTATCGCCCATCATGCTGCCGTAATAGGGAATTTCGGCCATGAGCCTGGGGTCATACCCCTTGCCGAGGCGGAATATGAACAGTTCGCTCCTGTCGTCGATCCAGAAAATGCCGTAATACGTAGCTTTTAAATGCTGCGAAACCGCTTCAAGGGTTTTTTTAAATAGGTCGTCAAAATTAACTGCTCGTGCGAAAACAGTTGACAATTCAGAATAAAGGCCCCGTTCCGATTTATAGTCCGAAAGGTTTTTCAACTGCTCGCGGTATGCGTCGATCGCCTGGTTTTGCCTGCCTATCTTTTCTTCGAGTTCTTCGATGTGGTTTTTTATTTTTTTGTTAAGCAAGCGATAGCTCCCCATCATGAGAATCC
>JBAVGL010000360.1:0-2572 GCA_049684795.1 Chitinivibrionales bacterium
ATTCATCTTCTTTGCGATACTATTGGTCTTGAAGCTGAAAGGGTTTTTAAACAGGGTAGTTTTTACGAAAACTTGTCGTATAAACTGTATAGGTGCGCTTCCGGTTTTTCGCTGTATTTGTCGAATAGGGTTTCCAATTTGTTAGGTGATACGTAAGCCCACGGCCAACAGTGTGTTTACAGATTCAATAAAGTCGACTATTTTAAGTTTTCGGGATCTTTCCAGTTAGTCGGCAGGAGATCGTCGATGTTCTTTGACATTCTTTTCGGTAGTTCTTTAAGTACATGATTCATGTAATTGCGGACATTGAGGCCGTTTTTTATGCAGGTCCCAATGATTGAGTATCCAATGGCAAGCCTCCTGGCGCCATCCTCGGAACCGGCAAATAAAAAGTTTTTTCTCCCGACGGCCAGTGGTCGGATGCCGTTTTCGATCATAATGTCGCTGATTTCGATGTCGCCGTCTTCAAGAAACCTTCCAAGCTCGGCTTTGCGATCAAGCGTATAGCTGATGGCCTTGCCGATTGGGCTTTTGGGAGTTACCTGCTTGAGAGTTTCGTTGCACCAGGCAATAAACGCTTGAAAAACCGATACACTTTTTTCTTTTCTGAGCGCAAGGCGTGCCTCTGCATTGAGGGATTGCTCACGAGCGGTATCTTCCACCGCATATAAGGGACGAATGAGGTCTAACGCTTGAGTGGCGCGCGTTTTATCATTAGTCAATGCTTTATCGAAGCCTCTCCTGCAATGGTCCATGCATCCGGCAGGGGTTAGTTTCAAATCCTGGCAGATGATCGGGTACAGATTAAGACCGTCACTTTGCAATGTCCCTTGAAAATTCCCCAACAGCTTTTTGCCCCGCTCAACATTGCGGGTTTTCTGGTAATCGAACAAGATGATTTTTTCAAGCGGAGCATGGCGAACGATCATATAACCAAGATGGGATTTGCCCTGAGTAGGCTGAATCATGACCTTAATAGTCGATTCGTCCATCTGCAAATAGTTGCTTTTCAAGGCACTATCTTCCATACGATTGACAATTGCTCCAAGAAGAAACACTCCCTGCTTGAAAGCGTCCCTGATCGTTGATTCAGGCAGACTCATGTCACAATCGCGACTGATCATTTGGGCGGTACGATAATGAGGAATATGGTCCTGGCATTTGCTGATAATCGTTTGGGCGACTACCGTAGGGCCGAGTTTTCCTTTGTCGATGCATAGCGGCGGCAAATCCACACAGATAAGCGTGCGCTGCCCGTTTTTCATAGTAGCATGAACCGTGCGTACATAACGGTTCACGAAAAACTTAGGTGGAATATATTCCAGTTGTTCGGTGATCTTCTCGCCGATTTTTTCCATATCGGTTGCATCATAATCAGGCTCGATCTCAACGGTAACACGGGGTATATGCGCGGGAATTTCATCCCTTCCATGCGGAGTTTTGTTTGCATCGGGGTTTTTGCGCGAATAGGAAATGGTCTGTGTTGTTGCCGTCGGCGTTGTCGTTGGTACGCCATCAATGTCAAGGGCGCATTGAGCGTCGCTTATAGGAACCACGCGCTCTGATTTTTGGCCGAAGATCTGCCGCTTAAGCCATTCAAGTTGATGCGATACATCGGCCAGTAGATCGGTAAGCCGTTTGACGTCTAATTTTAACGCGGTATTTTCGGCGATGAGGGATTCAAGAGTTGCGGCGCTCATTATGCCGTTTAATATACATTGTAAATTAGCTAAAGTCAATAGCTATTTTATGAAGCGACGCGATATCTTTTGCGATGTCGCACCGAATCCAGGTCTATGCCGTAGAGAATCAGTTGTAACTCTTCGCCGGTAAGCGCAATGTGCTTTGTTCCATCGGAAAGAGCGGGCATCTGAAATGTCCCCGCTTCCAAACGCTTGTACAATACCCAGTAGCCGTCGCGGTCCCAGAATAAAAGTTTGAGCTTGTCGCGACGACGGTTGTAGAAAACAAACAAATTTCCATCCATCGGCTCGCAGCCAAGATAATCGTGGACTTCTCCGCACAATCCGTCGATGGATTTGCGCATGTCGGTTACTCGTGTCGAAAGAAATACCGATGCGGGCAAGGTAAAGCCGCTCATGGCGCAAGCTTTCCCAAAGTTCGAATCAGCTCAGATAAATCGGCTGTATCAAGGGAACCCGATATTTGCAGGGTGGCTCCGTTGGGAAATCGAAAATCATAGCAATGCCTGGCGCTATCGGTGGTAGGCGGTGACAAAGGACCCACAGTCAGGGGAATAAATCTTTCCCGGGGAAAATCTCGACGCGTTGGCAATCCCAATATATTTTTCCATCGATAAAAGGCGGCGGGGGAAATGCCGCGCTTCTTGCAGAATACAGAAATGGGTTGCGTGGTATCTTTTTCACGCTCTCGAAAAATCGCCCAATACTTGGCGCGTAGCGCCTGCTCGGTTTTTTTCATGCGGATATCCTTTCGTTACGATATAATATCGTTTACGAAAATCAATCCGGCAATACACCGGTCGCCGTGGGCTTACTCCTGAATCGAGGTACTGCTATACCTACACGCAAGACGAAAGAAAGTGCGTCCC
>JBAVGL010000361.1:0-2546 GCA_049684795.1 Chitinivibrionales bacterium
GCGGCATCATGCTCGATCCCGTGGACCAGGCGTCGTCAAGCTCGATAAAGCCGAACTCCTTCGAAGACCAAACGATGAGGTCTTCGGCGTAGCGGCTGCACGCGATGGCAAGCGAAGCGCAACATGCGAGCGTTTCGAGGACGAAATCGCGGGAGGCCACCGCGTCGATGCTGTTCGGGCTGACCCGTGAAAATCCGAGGGCCTGGGCCAGTTTTTCACGGTCAACCGCGAATCCCGCGCCAGCCAAGGCCCCGCTGCCCAGGGGAAGGACATCGGCGCCTTCCAAGGCATTGGCAAACCGTTTTTTCTCCCGTTCCAGGGAAAACAGAAATGACAACCAGTAATGCGACAGCAAAATCGGCTGCGCCTGCTGCAGGTGGGTATATCCCGGCATAATGACGCTTATATCGGCTTCGGCGCGCTTAAGCAAAGATTTTTGCACGTCCGTAATTCCACGATCGATTGATGCGCAGCGCTTCTTGACGTAAATTCTCACGTCGGTGACGACCTGATCGTTACGCGAACGGCCTGTATGCAATTTGCCTCCCGTTTCCCCGATTTTTTCAACCAGCAGGCGTTCGACGGCCATGTGAATATCTTCGTCGGTGGGTAAATATTTTATAGCGCCGCTATGGTGGTCGGCTAAAATGGCGTTCAGTCCGGACATGATGGCGTCGTGTTCCGCGCGGGAAAGAACCCCGCACGCCAACAGCGCCCCGGCCCACGCGCAACTGCCCGCGATGTCTTCTTCTATGAGCGCTTTATCAACAGCCAACGAATTGTTCAGTTCTTCCATGGTGCTGTCGGAAGGTTTGGCGAATCTGCCGTCCCACATTTTCATACTTCCACTCCCTTCACTTTCATTTGAAGACTGGTTCTTCCGTTCCACACGTTTTCCTCAAGGGAAAACACCAGCGAAAACGTCCTGGCTTTTTTTACGGCTTCAAGCCTGTGGCCCATATTGAAAGCCACCGCGTCCATTTTTTCCGAACTGGCGGCCACGGTCATTTTGAGATGGTTTGACCCGACGATGCGCGGGTCATATTTGTTTTGTAAAGCGCGGCACAGAAAGAGCGGCCTTGAGTTGCCTGGCCCAAAGGGCTCCATGCGCTTGAGCAGGCTGAAAAACCTGGGTGTAAGGTCCGAAAGCGAGACCTGCGCATCGGCCTCGACTCGCGCGACAAGGTCGTCGGCGGACAAACACGATTTTGCCACTTCATTAAAACGGTCTTTGAACGGACCAAGGTTCGCTTCCTTAATGGTCATTCCCGCGGCAGCGGCATGGCCGCCGAAATTTTCAAGCAATTCGCCGCACTGACACAAGGCCTTATGCAGGTGAAACCCTCGAACGCTGCGGCCCGACCCTCTGGCGACGCCTTGGGCATTGATGGCAAAGAGGACAGTCGGCCGATGATATTTTTCCACAAGCTTGGAAGCGACGATCCCCACTACCCCGCAATGCCAGTTTTCCCTGCCGATGACAATCGCATAGTCCTTTTGCGGGTCGCAATGGTCTTCGACCCACGCGACCGCCTCCTTCTGCATGCTTGCGTCGATTGACCGGCGCTCCAGGTTCGCCGCTTTAAGTTCCTTTGCATAGCTCTGGGCAAGGGCTTCGTCATCGGTAAGCAAAAGCTCGATTCCATGGCCTGCGTCTCCTAATCGGCCAACGGCATTGATGCACGGCGCGATTTGGAACCCCACCTCGCCGGTTGACAAAGGCTTACCGGCCAGGCCTTGCGCGTTTATCAGGGCCTTAAGCCCGGGGTTTTTGGAATTCCGCAGTTTTTCAAATCCGAGGAAGGCGATGGTCCTGTTCTCTCCTGTCAATTGGACCACGTCCGCCGCGGTCCCCACGGCGGCAAGGTCGAGGTAGCCGGTCCAGAAAGCCTCGTCTTTCCCAGCGCGCAGGGCCAAGGCATGGCAGAGTTTCATGGCGATCCCAACTCCAGCCAGAACGTCTTCGGGATATCCGCTTGAGGGCAATTTCGGGTTTAAGATCGCGTATGCCTCCGGCAACTGCCCTTCTTTGGAGTCATGGTGGTCGGTGATGATGACGTCGATGCCCGCCTGCCGGGCAAGCGCGACTTCCTTGGCGGCCGTGACGCCGCAATCAACCGTTATGATGAGCCTGGCGCCGAGCTGAACGGTTTTTTGCACACCCGCCTCCGACATGCCATAGCCTTCAATCAAGCGATTGGGGCAAAAATATTCAACATTGCCGCCGAGCAGCCGCAGGCTGCGCAGCAGAATGACCGTGGCGGTTATGCCGTCGACGTCGTAATCGCCATAGACGACGATCAACTCATGGGTTTCAATAGCTTTCGTGATCCGGGCCACGGCTTTTTCCATGTCGTGGAAAAGAAAGGGGTCGTGGAAATGCGATAGCGCCGGTTTGAAGAACTTCGTGCATTCGTCAAGGGTCGTCAGCCCGCGAAGCACCAGGACCTTGGCGATGGCCATGGGCACGGCCAGTTCCTTGGCGAGCTTTGCCACGGCAAGCATGTCGGCGTCGCGAACGCTTATTTTTTCTTGTTGGGTTTGTA
>JBAVGL010000362.1:0-1959 GCA_049684795.1 Chitinivibrionales bacterium
CCGGAAGCCTCGGCCCCTGACGGTATTTCCCAGCTTGCGATAAGCGCGCTTAAAAAAGCGCTCCCGGATTTAATCGTTATCGCCGACACCTGCATGAGCATGTACGCGCCCTTCGGGTTCTCGGGGATTGTTGAAAATGGAAAGCTGCTCAATGATCCGTCGCTTAAGATCCTTGCAAAAATCGCCCTCGCCCAGGCACAAGCTGGCGCCGATATGCTCGCGCCTTCCGCCATGCTCGACGGCCAGATTAAAACAATGCGCGAAGCACTCGACGCCAACGGACTCAGCGACACGGCCATCATGGCGTATGCGGCCAAATATGCCTCCTGCCTCTACGATCCGTTTTTCAAACAGGGCTCCGGACCCGCCGTGGATTATGTTGTCAAGAGGACCCATCAGATGGACATAGGCAATTCCGATGAGGCAATGCGTGAAATCGCCTTCGACGTGGAAGAAGGCGCCGATATCATAATGGTCAAACCTGGGCTCTTTTATCTTGATATCGTCTTTCGGGCCAAACAGGAATTCGGGCTTCCCCTTGCGGTTTATAACGTCAGCGGCGAATACGCCATGATGGCGGCCGCAGCGCAGCTCGGCAGGCTAAACCTATCAGACCTGATCATGGAAGGCCTCCTGAGCTGTAAACGAGCCGGCGCGGATATGATAATAACGTACTGTGCAAAACAGGCCGCTAACCTTTTGAGGTAGCAGGCCCGTTTTTCTTCCGTGATATGATGGTTTTATCAATCAATCGCACGGTCCCGGTTTTCCATGCCAACCCGGCCAAATGGCAAAAAAGCGGCGAAAACATTCCGGCTTTGAAAACTTTGCAGAAATGGGAACAGTAAAATCGCGTCAGGGTCTTTTTATTGATCGCGCCGTCTCCCGTGTACCCGATCTCTTGATAATGATTAGTATGCTGGCCGGCATGGTATCGGTAATAGTCCAGGAAGCTTTTTTTCACAACGGAAATTCCATAGTTCCCCGGGTTGACGCTCAGATCCGAACAAGGTTCGATTTCGATAAGCGAAACCTTACATCGGACATACCGGTATTTCTTCTTAATTCCCTTTACAAATGTTCTGAGTGCTCGCAACGTTTCGCTTGTTTCAAAGGGCAATCCGCACGCAAAGAAAAGCATGACGTTTACCTGGCGTCGTTCGAAAACCCGTAAACAGGCTTCCAGGTTATCGTTGCCGTACATGAACAAATTGTTCTTCTTGCGCAACGATTCATCCGGATGGTTCAGGCTCAGCGAAACGAAGGAGCCGGGAGCAAACGTCTCTTTAAATGCGATAATGAACTCTTCGGAGGGCAATTTCCATCGCTCTATTTCAACGAACATTTTGACCGCCAAACGGCGCAGTTGCGCGAATACCTCCAAATAGAAAGCGTCCGCGATTTCCAAAACAAGTGGATCATAATTGAACGACGCACCGTCAAATCCGTGCCGGTGGATATCCAAAAGAGACTGCACTACATTTTCCACCGAGCGCAAAATTACTCCCGCGCGGTTGTTGATGGCGCGTTGCGCATGATTATTGCCTCCGCAGTACGAACATGAGTACGGGCAACCTCTTCCGAGGTAAACCGGATAAAGGCTTTTCGAACCGAGCAGGGCTTTGTGCAGCCTGTTCGAAACGTCTTTCACGCGCACCCAGGTCTTTAATCGGAATATAAATTCATCGCGGTTTTCGATGAGATCGAAATCCGTAAAATTTATCCGGTTAAGCAATGCTTGATCGGCGGAAAATGTCTGCGGATTGGAAATAACGTTTTTATTCGTCCTATAAAGTAAATTGGGCACATGGGAAACGTCCCCAAGTCCCTTTAAGCACCGCACAAGCTCGACCAGCGGTATTTCGGCATCACCCTTGATTATATAATCGATTTCCGAGAACTCCCGTATGATTTCGTCCGCAAAGAACGACGCGGTGAATCCGCCTAGCACGATTCGCA
>JBAVGL010000363.1:0-5972 GCA_049684795.1 Chitinivibrionales bacterium
GTGCATAAGGGACTACATCCATGTGACCGACCTTGCGCGCGCCCATGTGCTTTCGCTGAAAGCGATTGAGAAAAACGGCCCGGACCATTTATCCATCAATTTGGGGACCGGAAGGGGCCATTCGATCTTCCAGATAATAAAGGCTTCCGAAGAAATAACCGGAAAAAAAATTCTATTTTCGGTAGCACCTTCTCGTGAAGGAGACCCGCCGGAATTGATTGCGGACCCATCCGAAGCCATGAAAAGACTTTCTTGGAAACCCGAATATCCGGAAATACGGCATATTATTCAACATGCTTGGAATTTTCACAAAAAAAGAAACTATTTTAGTTGATAGTGGTTTTCTTCAAAATAAACCGGGACCGCTTAATCCGAAAGACTCTAACCCGGTAAACTGCAAAACCACGCCGGTCAAATAATGGATGGAAAACCAATTCAAACCCAAGGAGGTTGTATGACGCCGAAGTTTGCATGGTTGATTCTCATCGTTTCGCTCACCCTGGCTTTTGCCGTTCCCAAACCCGGCCATAAAGCCGGATCAGCCCGACCAGCGGCCGTACCGTCGGCAATGACGCTGGGCATGGATTCGCTTTTTATAAGAATACAGCGCGATTTTGACGAAGTCGTCGCCTCTCCAATCGTTAAGAATAAAGCCGTTGCACCCGTCAATGGATACTTTCTTAAGGTCCTCAAGGAAAACCAGCCGTTTTATTCCTTGACACGGGTAGATGCCAAGGGAATCCTGATCAATGAGGTGATCAGGCTCGTGGAAAAAACCGATGTGAAAAACCAGAACCTTTCCAAGGAAGCCTGGGTAAAGCGTACGGTTAAAACACACAAACCATATTGGGGAATGGTAAAATTGGAGGAAACCGGCAGATATTATCTGGTATGGGGCGCTCCGGTCATTGAAAAAGACAAAAAGGACAAGGAGATAGTCGAAGGCGCCGTGGCGCTGAAGATCGACCTGTGGGACTGTTTTCATAAATTCGCCAATACAACCGAGACCCCTTTTCTGGTACGCCTTGACCGGTTGGGGCTTTATTCCAATAAATGGAAAGACAGCATAAGCTTCAGGGAAGACGCGCTCAACATTGAAGGGATTAAAAAAATATCCGTTCGCTATCCGAAGATCACCGTTCCGATCGCAACTCCGCCGGCGGTTGCGCAGGCGCCTGTCCAACCCCAAAGCGTCCCGGCCGTTGATTCAACCAGTATCAAAGCGGCCCAGGACTCGATCAAGGCCGCGCAATACGCGCACATGAAACAGAAACAGCATAGAAGAAACATTATTACCACGGCCGTTATCGTGCTTATTGCCCTTATTGTGGCCATTATGTTTATTATCGCGCCTATGATCAAGCAACGGATGGTCATGGGAAAAATTGACAAACACGATGATATTTGAAATGATAATTAGCTTGCTTTTTACCGGAAGCGGTGTTAATTTCTAAGCCGACTTGCGCAGATTTTAGGCGCAATTATTTAATACTTTTCGGCATGGGGAGATTGCGATGAAAAAAATCATGGCCATTGTTGCGGCCACGGCAGTATTCGGGATTTTAGGATGTTCATCCACGTCAAACAACAGTACTTCTGCCGGTCAAGGGATTTCCGGCGTGATTTCCCATGACACGACCTGGAACACCCCGACCCAAATCGGAGGGAACCTCGCGATCAACGCAAACGTCGTTTGGAGCGGGAAAATTACCGTGACCGTCAATCAAAACGCCGTCATTTCCGTGGAGGGAAACGGTTCGCTGACTATCCAGGAAGGCGTTCAGGTTCTGTTCGGGGCCGGTTCGGACATTGAGGTCGGCTATAGCGGCTCCGGCACGCTGGTCGCCAAAGGCTCGGATTCGCTTCCGGTTCAATTCGAGCCCCAGGCATCGGGTACAACGTGGGGCTCATACGACGGGGGAATAGTTTTTTTTAGCAACGCGTCGCCAACGAGCTCTTTGGATAATTGTATTATCGATTCCGCGACTTCAGGCATTTATGACGACGGCGTAGCCTTAACTATCACCCGTTGCAAAATAAGAAACAACCAGAAGTTCGGCATTGATTTCGCCAGTCCCGGAGCCGAACCCAAGGACTCGGCTTCATTCACGCAGGATTCCATCACCGGCAATGGCTCCTATGGAATCTCCATGCTTGCGGAAGCCGTACGGAACCTTTCCGGCGACACCTATTTTTCCGGCAATGGCAAGACCGGCATCCGCATCGAGGGCGGCGGCGTCACTAAAAACGCGGTCTGGAGAAAACACATTACGCCCACGCCCTATGTCGTCACCGCCGAGGTTGACGTCGGCAACGCCACGGGCGTGACATTGACGATAAATCCGGGGACAATATTTAAACTCGACCAGGGCGCTTATTTTTACGTCGGGTACAACGGTAATCCGGCCACGGTCATCGCGAACGGGACGCCCGTTGATTCCATACTGTTTACAACCGCGATCCCCGGCGCCTTCTGGGGCAATACCGGCAATGAACCCGGAGGATTTGTTTTCACGGCTTATGCGGCCAAACAATCGTCACTCACTTATTGCGTCATCGACAGTTCCACGGGCGGACTTTATGTCGACAACGCCACGCTGGCCATTTCCAATAACACAATCCGCGACAACCAGGGCTCGGGCGTCATTTTCCATGGCCCGCAGGCCTCGCCGTTTGATTCTGCGCATTTTGTCAATAATACCATAACCGGCAACGGCTCGTACGCAATCGAAATCTACGCGTCCCAGCTCGGCAACCTTTCGGGGACCGGGACGGTTGCGGGAAATGCAAAAGGCGGTATTTCAGTGACCGGCGGCCCCGTAACAGCCAGCGCTACCTGGAAAAAACACGACGCGCCGTATATCATCGACACCGGGTCCATCGATATCGATGATCCGAGCGGGCCCGTGGTAACGGTCCAGCCCGGCGCAAGGTTCGAATTCAATCCGGGAACGTATATTCAAGTCGGCCACAATAGCGGCAGCACGGGGGCCATAATCGCGAACGGCACGCCGACCGATTCTATCATTTTTACAAAAAGGGACACCTTAACGACGGATTCAACGGCATATTGGGGGGGAGACACCAGCAGTGAAAAAGGCGGATTCCAGTTCTGGTCCGGCGCCGCTCCCGCCACGTCCCTCCAGTATTGCGTGATTAACGGCGCAATATGGGGAATTTACGACGATGCCCCCGCCGCGATCACCGTTAAAAATTGTTCCATAACCAATTGCCTGGCCTACGGCATCGCGTTCGATACGCTTGCATCCCAGAAGAACGTCACCAATAATTCCTATCAGGGAAATGGCGGGGTGTCGGACACCACGGGAAGTTTCTAACATTGACACACGGCAAAGATAGTCAGTCCTTACTGAAAAAGGCCTTTCTGATTTGGAAAGGCCTTTTCTATTGAAACCTCTTTACACCGATGCTCAAAGCGCCTTTGGATGAAATGGCATTCAAATTAATTGTCAAGCATCGTTTATTCGATAAAATTCATTTTCTTCGAAATAATTCCGCTTTTGCTTATTAATTGGTATAAGTAAACGCCGCGCGCCATAATTTTACCTCTGTCATTCGTGCCATTCCAAGAAACCGTACAATGTCCGGTTGTTTGCCGCGCATTAACCAGCGTTTGAACTAAATGCCCGTCGAGGGAATAAATCCGCAAGCTGACCGGGCCGTTTTCAAGAACATTATAGCTGATAAGGGTTTTTTGCTTGAAGGGATTGGGATAATTTGAGCACAGCGGAGTGAGTAAATTTAATGCTGGTACATGGTTCATTTTTATTGCTGAATTGCCCCCGGAAAAAACCGCAAGACCACCGCCACCAGTCCCGATCCACTTGTTTCCGCTGCTATCTATGGCTATTGATGAAACATCGTTATTAGGCAAGACGGAATTAGCGGTGTTATATACCGTCCAAGTAGCGCCATCGAATTTCGTAAGACCTTCAGGTATAAAAATGGGAAACTTATCTTCAGTTGAAGAGGTTTCTGTTCCCATCCATTTGTTTCCACTGCCGTCTATGGCTATTGATATGACAACGTTAGCTGGCAAGCCGGAATTAGATGTATCATACACAGTCCATGAGGCACCATCGAATTTCGTAAGACCGCCCAAAGTCCCGATCCATTTGTTTCCGCTCCTATCTATGGCTATTGCATAGACACGGTTGTCCGGCAAACCGGAATTAGACGATAAATAGGTAGTCCAGGTGGTGCCGTCAAATTTCGCAAGACCTCCGGTAGTACCGATCCACATGTTGCCGTTACTGTCTATGGCTATTGACTGGATTTGGTTACCCGGCAAACCGGAATTAGAGGAAGAATACACCGTCCAGGTGGTGCCGTCAAATTTCACAAGACCACAATCGAAAAGAGTCCCAATCCATTTGTTTCCGCTCTTGTCGATAACTATTGAGGTGATTGAATTGTATGGACAACCGGAATCATAAACGTTATACACCGTCCAGTTGGCGCCGTTAAATTTCGCTAGACCGCCATAACTATCAGTCCCGACCCACTTGTTTCCACTGGCGTCGATGCCTATTGCTGTAACAAAGTTTTCTGGCCATCCTAAATTAGCTGTATTAATGACTGTCCATTTTGTACCGTCAAATTTCGATAGACCGCCTCCAGTTCCGATCCACTTGTTTCCGCTATCGTCTATGGCTATTGACGTAACAAGGTTACTAGGCAAGACGGAATTAGCGGCGTTATACACCGTCCATTCCGGATATTGCGCGAATGAAACGGAAAAAATCATTAAAACAATCGGCAGAAAAGCACACCGCGAAATTGATTTCAGTGCCTTTTGGTTATTCATAAAACCCTCCTATGTTTATCAAATTGCCTCTTGTTATAATTTACCACATATAATTGTTTTATGCAACCGGTGTAAAAAAATACCGCTCTCTGCCAGAAAACACCTTGTTGCCAATTTCAATTTATTGCCGCCGCTTCTTGGAAATGCTGTTTCCAGTTATGTAATTTCTATCGTATAAAAAAGCGAGGTATACATGGTCGCAAAAAAATCCGTCCTAAAGCTTCCGACGGCCTCAAAAGCCCCCGGCCTGCACGCGATTGTCCTTCCGCGGCCAAAGGTTGGCCGTTGCAAAACCGTGTTTGAAGCCCTGCAAAAAAGAGTGACAATCCGCGAGATCAGCGAAAAAAAACTTCCCCTACAAACGCTGTCGAACCTGCTTTGGGCGGCGTGGGGAATAAACCGAAAGAAAGGCCCGTTCGGCATCGCCGGGAGGACTGCGGGGTCAGCCAGCAATTCGCAGGAAATAGAACTTTTCGTGGCCTTGCCGGAAGGAATATATCTTTACGAGGCGCCGTCACACCACTTGCTTCCCGCGCTGGCGGGAGATTGGCGTACACTGGCCATCGGGCGCGGCCAGGAAAGCTGGGGCTCGAAGGCGCCGGTCCGTTTCATCTATGTCGTGGATATTGACAAATACAAATACTCGGGTTTCCCGGAACCGGGCCTGAAAGACCCGGAAGTGCAAAAATCCTACTATTACGTCGATACGGGCCTCATCGCGGGCAATGTCTATCTGTTCGCCGCTTCGCAAGGTCTGGCGACGTGGTTTCATAATTGCAATAAGCCGGAGCTTGCAAATAAGTTAAAATTGCGCACAAGCCAGCGCGCGCTTTTCGGGCAAACCATCGGCTATCCGGCAAAAGGCCAACCTTAGAACCGTTAGCCGGAACGGAAACTACACCGACTCGGTAACTTCTTCCGAGGATTCAATTCCCGTTTCAATTTCCGGGGAGAGTTCCTTTTCGGGCGACCGCATTTTATCCTGGGCCGACAGGATATTTTTCGAAAACGAAAAAGCCCCCAAAATACACAGAATCCCGCCCACCAACAGCGTGTGCGGCGCGCCTATCAGGCCCGCAAGCCCGCCCGCAAGCAAACTGCCGAAAGGCGCCATGCCCATAAACGCCATCGCGTACAGCGCCAT
>JBAVGL010000364.1:0-22973 GCA_049684795.1 Chitinivibrionales bacterium
AAAATGACTTTTTTTTCACTTTCTTAAAATCCTTGTCTTGCCCGCCAATAGTGGAAGATCTCGGAAATAGCTATTCCTTATATGTAAACCAGAATGCGGTTCTGGGGCAAAATGGACCTGATTTTAAGCAGGAAAGAGATGGTGCGCCCTGACGGACTCGAACCGCCAGCCCTCTGGTTCGAAGCCAGATGCTCTATCCAATTGAGCTAAGGGCGCACAAACGTAAAATACGCTTATACCCGCTATTTTGGAAGCAAAATAATATCACTGGTCTGCAAATTATTAAGTTATATTATGGTGAAAATCGGGACATTTTTCCTGTATAAAATGCAATTATGCGCGAAGTGTATGATGTAGCGGTAATCGGGGCCGGGCCGGCGGGTTTGAACGCCGTGTATCATCTTTTTAGAGGAAATGACAGACCGTCCGTATTGCTTGTGGACAAAACCGTCCCATGGGAGCATCCGAAAGGATGCGCGGAAGCGGTTGGGCGGCTGGGTCTTGAAAAAGCGGTCGATATCAAACCTTCCTGGGTCCGCTATGTCGTTGACAAAGCAACATTCCACGCTCCGAATGGCGCCTCAATCACTTACACCGATAAAAACAAAGGTTTCATCATTGACCGGGTATTGATGCAGCAGGACATGTCCGAACGTTGTGGGGAATTGGGCGCGGATGTGGTTTTTAACACGGCCGTCAGGGGAATATCCACGCTCATGGGTTCGGGCAGGACCATTTATTTTCAAAACGGCGCTTCAATTTCCTCGCGGGTGGTTATTGACGCTTCAGGCGCGATTGCCGGGTTGGGAAAACATGAAAAGGTCCCCTGGAAGCCGGAGGACTTGGAACCGTCGTGTTTTGCGGTTGTAAAGGGCGTCGATATAGACACGAACATCGTCCATATATATGTTGGAAAGAGAATCGCCCCAGCGGGGTATGCATGGGTATTTCCCCGGGAAAAAAATACGGTCAACATAGGGATTTTAATCGGCAAACAATTTCGCGGAAAAGTCAATATCACGACCTTGCTGGACGCATTTTTGTCCGACTATTTCCCAAAGGGAAAGGTGCGGCAAAGGTTCGCCGGTTGCATCCCCTGCCAGTCCGGCCGCCGCGCAATGGCCGTGTATGGGCTTCTTAAAGCGGGAGACGCGGCAAGCACGATAAATCCTATTTCCCGGGCGGGGATTTTTCAAGCCATGCTCTCGGGAGGCCTTGCCGGAGATTTTGCGTTGAAAATGCTTGGCGCTCAAACAAGTAAAGATTTAAAAACCATGTGCGCCGGTTATGAAAAAGCATGGCATGAAACGTGCGGAAAAATCCATTGCAAACTTGCCCGTGTAAAAACTTCTCTGCAAAAAGTGCCCGATGAAGACTACGAAAATGCGGCGAAAATCCTGTCGGGCATTCCGGAACATGAGCTTACCATGTCAACGATATTCAAAATGAGTTTGGGACGCTTTCCGCGCCTGGTGTGGGCGATACGGCATTTGATGTAAAAATTAGGCATTTTCATCACCCAGCATTGTCTCATAAAACTTGACAAACCTGTCTGCACCCTGCTGTTGCCTGGACTGCTCCATGAGATCCATGGAATCCTGGGGATGAGTATTCAACATTCCCGCTATCATGTAAGGAACAGTATATCCCCATTCCATGGTTGAACGCATTGGCAGAATCGTGGTTTCAATTATGTTCAGCACCGGCCTGATGTCGAACTTGGGGTTCTTTAAAAATCCGAGCAGAAGTTCCAATGGACAATTTCCCGCCGCTCTTCCCAGACCGTATAACGTGCCGTCAAGATAATTGACATTTTTTATTATCGCCTCGATAGTATTCGCAAAACCAAGCTGCATCTGGTTATGACAGTGTATCCCGATTTCTTTCGTCCGCAGATAACGTTGGAATTTGTGGACCAGGTAGTCGATGTCTTCGCTGTACAGCGCGCCGAAACTATCGACGATATAACATGCATTGATCGTTGTTTCTTCCTCAATTTGCTGGAGCGCTTCATCAAGCTCCCGTTCGATCACATGCGATATCGCCATTATGTTGATTGTTGACTCGTAACCTTTGTCAGTCGCATTGTTTGCCAACTTGATGGCCTTATCAATGTCCTTTACATAGGTGGCGATCCTTATCATATCCACGGCGCTCTCGGATTTTGGGAGGACGTCTTCGGCATAGGCTTTGTGCGCGTCCTGCATGACGGCCAGCTTAGCGGTTTTTGGGGTGCCTTCGGTCGCTTTTTTAAGCATATCCTCATCGCAAAAGCGCCAGTCACCATAGTCCCGGGGAGAGAAAAACGATTTGCTGTTCCGGTAACCGAGCTCGATAATATCAACCCCGGCCGCGGACAGGGCGGCGTAAATATTTCTTACTTCTTCGAGCGAAAACTTTGAATTATTCATCAACCCGCCGTCGCGGATGGTGCAGTCGCATACCTTGATTTGTGGCCGATACACTTGTTGTCTACTCCTTGTATTTTGATTTTATGGGAACCTTTATTCAGGAAAAATAGTAGTTAGCGCGCGAATTGTCATATAACTTTATCCGGAATATTTTTTCGAAAATATCCGAGGGGTGTATATCGAATATCTTATTGCAGAACGGGAAGAAAAAAGAAATTAAAAAAAATATTGCATTTTACGTCCCGCAATGTCACAATAAAAGCTATTAAAGTGTGAAAAGGACCTACCGTGATGAATAAAAGGTTGGAAATCGTCGTGGTTGATGATGAAGAACCGATAACGGAAGTCATCAAAACCTATATTGAGTGCATTGACCAGAATATCAACGTGCATACGTTTAATGATTCGGTGGAGGCGAGACGTTTTATTACCAGGAACAAGCTGGACGTCTTGATCACCGATTATAAAATGCCCGTGTGCGACGGCCTCCAGCTCATGGAGGCGGCTTCTCCCGCGGTCAAAAAAATCCTGGTGTCGGGGTATGTGTCCGAGATAGCCGAAGAAAAGCTCCACAAGCTCAACGCGACATTTTTTGAAAAGCCCGTCCCGCTCCGCGCGCTGGCGAAAATCATCGCCGAACAGCAGGTAGCGGCAAAATAAGGCCACCGTGGTATCCGCCCGCTGGCAGGCCGGCATATGGACGTCAGATTAATTTACATCACTACTAAAGACGCGGAAGAAGGGCGGCGCATAGGCAAGACGCTTGTTGAAGAACGGCTGGTTGCATGTGTCAATATTATCGATAATGTGAATTCTCTGTACTGGTGGGAAGGAAAAATCGTCGACGACCGCGAAGCGCTTATCATTGCCAAAACCAAAGGGGCGCTGGTCCCCGCGGTCATTGAAAAAGTAAAGTCCCTGCACGGCTATTCATGTCCCTGCGTTGTCGCGCTGCCGATACTTGACGGAAATAAAGATTTTTTAACGTGGGTTTGCAACGAGACGGTAATGGGTGATACGTAAAAGGTGATAGGTGATGGGTTGCCTATGACCCATAACCCATCACCCATTACCTATTTTTTTGGCATCCCGTCCCAGCTTCGAATTAGTTTTCCGATCCTGTTCCATCGGATCTTGAGAGGTAACTCCCACAGAGGGGTCTTATTGTCCAAAGAGAAATAGAGTATGAAGGCCTTTGCCTTTATGAAGTTCCGGTTAAGAAAGCCCCAATAACGCGAATCCATTGAGTTATCGCGGTTATCCCCCATCATGAAATAATTATCGAATTTTGCCACATAATCGTGGACCGGCTTTTCGTCCATGTAAATGAGCTTTTTGACCGAAACGGTTTTGTCGCGAAGCTCCTGCGCGGCTCGGTTGATTATGTTGTCAATATACACCCAATTGTCGATTGAGTTGAAATTAATTTGATCGAAAGAAAGCTCCTGAAAACCGTCGCTGATGACCTTGATGTTGTTGGCATAATTGCCGTCGATGTAGAGCTGCACCTTTACCGTAATGCGCGCGTAAGGGTTTTCCTGGTGTATCAGATGTTTATAAAAGAGGAATTGGCGTGCGGACATATCAGGGTCGCAACGGAGCGTGTCGCCTTTTTTGGGCACGCGCAGCGGTTCAAAGCTCCTGATGAGCGGGTCAAGCTGTCCGTGGTACGCAAACAGTCCCTTGGGAGGCAGTACGAGATTGACGCCATCGACGGTGACCACCGTGTCCTGCACTCTTATGATCTGGCCCGGGCCGGCCACGCAGCGTTTGATATAGTCCTTCTTATCGTTTCCCGGATACTTAAAAATGATGACGTCTCCGGGCTTGGGGTCGGTCAATCCGGGAAATTTTTTATACATGAACGGAAGCACGGGGGCGCCGTACATGAATTTCAGACCCAGGAGGAAGTCACCTACAAGCAGGCTGTTTTCCATTGAGCCAGTAGGGATCTTGAAAGCCTGGATAACATAGACAATGGCTATGAGCGCCATGACGAGGGCCGAAATCATGTCTTTGGTAAAATGAAAAACACCCGCTTTTTCGGACCTTCGGGCGGCCGCCCTGGCGGCGCTTTCGGAGCTTTGATTGGCCGTATTTTGCGCCGATGTGGCTTCGTTATTTTTTTGTTTTGTCTGATTTTTCAAAAAAATCCTCCGATTTCAAAATAATCTATCTAAAATACTCTAAGACAGCGTCATGAACAAAACCATTCGACAAAATACAGGAACCCGTATAAATTGTGTCCTGCCCGTGGAGGTCCGAAAATCGTCCTCCGGCCTCCCGGACAATACACACGGCCGCGGCGCAATCCCAGGGTTTGTCGAGAAGGTTGACGCTGACATCAATCCTGCCCGCCGCGATGCATCCATAGGTATAGGCGTCCATGAAACCGTACGCATATCCCCAGGCGCCCATGAGTTTTAAAAGCGCACGGGTATCAGGCGTACCCGCTTTTTCGATAAAACCGAGCGCGGAACCCAGGACTTCCGACATGTGCGGCGTCGCGGAAACATGAACGGGACTGCCATTTAAAAAAGCGCCGGCCCCCTTATGCGCCCAATAAATCTCGCCGAGCGCGGGCAGGTTCATGCATCCAACCACGAGTTCGTTATGGTCTTCCAGCGCAATAAGCGCGCTGTACGTCGGGATTCCGCGGATGTAGGGACGCGTGCCGTCGAGCGGGTCCACGATCCATTTCCTTCCGCTTGTTCCTTTGTCAAACCCCGTTTCTTCCCCTAAAAAGCCGTCGGCTGGAAAATGCTTTCGCACCATGTCACGTATTACCTCTTCGCAATGCTTATCGACCTCTGTCACCGGGGAAGCATCGCTCTTATTTTCGATTCGCAAAAGCTTGTTTCGGTGAAGCAACTGAATTTCGCCCGCTTTGCGGGCGGCTTCCTGCGCGATGCGTGATTCCTGAGCATATGGCATGACTACGAAATTCTCCTTGAATTATTAATGATTTTGTGCATAGAGTGAGTGATCTGAATGGTAACTAAACATTAAAAATAAACATTTAATAGGGCGCAAAACCATAAATGATTGAATATTTGTTCAAGTCGCATGAAATAGATAATAGTATATTGATAGTAAGACGAATGGAGCGTAATGCTCCGACACATGGAGTTCGCGGTTTTTTGTATGATTACCGATAACCCTATTGATGCGTATTCTCTTTTTTCCGATTTTGAACCGGTCGGCTGGGACCCCGACGATGGCGCGGCGCCGGGGAAAAACATTTTCTCGTTGCGCCGGGACCACGGGGTCAACGGGACGTTCCGTTTGCACAACCCGAATGACGAGATCAACGACAACCGCAGCAAGCTTGACAAAGTCATTCTTGAATACCGTATCCGCCAGAGCGTGTATCCGCTCTTTACAGTACGGGACCTGCTGCACGCGCAGTATCCCTTTGAACCAAGGACCGAGGGGAACATCGTGGGCGAATGCGCGGAGCGGATAGCGCGGCGCGTCACTAAATACTGGCTCAAGCATTACAGCCCGCACGGAAAAACCGGCGGCATTTTCGACAAGCGGTTCAACCCGCGCGACCGGGACGATTTTATCATCGCGAACTCCGAGGATTTTATCCTTAAAATCAAGAAATATCCGAATTGCGTCATTCTTAAAAAAACGGGCAAGGGCAAATTCGGGTACGAAAACATTAAGGAACTCGACGGGCTTTTTGATTACCGCTACTTTTTGCAGCGCCACATACTGGTGCTGGAAAGCAAAGCGGACAAGGCCGCGATCAGCATCGATGAATTGACAAGGAACCTCTTCCATCCGCTGCGGAAGCTGTTCCCCAAGGCCCAGTTTTCGTATATATTATTTACGGACAAGAATTCAATCTACCAGAAGAAATACTTCGCCAAAAGGCGCCAGATCAAGCATTTTCCCCTGAAGCTTTACGAGCACCTTAAAAAAGACGGGGTCAGCACGCTTTTTTTCAGCTTCAACGAGTCGCGCGAGGGCTTCGAACGGATGAAGGACCACCTTATCACGCAATACCGCGCCGTGCACAAGATGGGGGTCACGATCAAAGGGAAAACAATGATCACCGCTAAGGAAATCATGGTTTTCGACGGCGGGGAAACGCCGCACCTCAAGCTCATCAAAGACACGTCGACGCAGTTATGGAAAGAAGTGAAATTGACCCATAAGAACACGAGGAAATGACCTGCTGAACGGCTAACCTGCCTTTTTCTTAAAAACACCGCACCACCATTCGTCCTCAAAGCTTTCTTCGCAGAGCGAGAAACTTTTTTCGGAGGCGCGGGCTATGACGGCGTTTTTTTCCTCGATGAGCAGGCCGGACCAGATCAGATGTCCGGTGTTTTTAAGGAGTGAAAAAACGTTTTCCAGGAGCGGTTCTGATTCCGAGCGTATCATATTCATGACAATACAATCAAAAAAAGGAACGTCGCGCAGCATATCGATGCCGCCGATGGCGAAGACGTTTGAGCATACGCCGGGGTTTTCACGACGGTTTTCAGCCAGATTTTCCGCGCAAACCGGGTCGATATCGATGCCGACGGTTTTTCCGGCGCCGTGCAGTGCGGCGATAAAACACAGGACCCCGGTACCGGTCCCGATGTCAAGGAACGAAAAACCTTCGCGCAGTTTTCGGGATAATTTATTCACTTCCGAGGCTGCAAGCTTCGTCGTGGCGTGATGCCCGGTTCCAAAAGCCATTTTGGGCTCTATTTTAATCCACTGTTCATGAGGGGCGCCCTTGGGCGGGAGCCATTTTGGAGAAACCCAGATTCCCGGCGCAATAAGCGCGGGCTTCATGGATGCTTTCCACTGCGCGTTCCAGTCCTGGTCCGGCGCTTCGGAAACCGCGATTCTTAAATCCGGCTGAACTTTGAGAAGTTCGGCGCGGGCCGCGTCACGCGAGGCGAAGTCTTTAAAAAAACATCGCATTTCAGCGCCCTGCGAGGTCTCGGATTCTTGACATCCGGTCATCCCGAAGAAAAACCATTGCGCCAGGGCGATTTCTTTTAATTCGGGATTAAGGATGCAAGAAAGGCAATAGGATTTCGTCATTTTTTGCCGTAGGGGCCGTCCTGCTTGCGCTGCCGCTTCGGCAGGCGCCCATACCAATCATTTATTTTCCACGACATTTTTCGATCTGCGGATCGCGCAGAATTCCCCGCAAATACTGCATAATTTACTGTCGCCCTGGGGAGGTAAAGATTGGCGGTAGGCCCTGGCCTTTTCCGGGTCAACGCACAGGGAAATCATCGCGTCCCAGTCGAGGTCCATTTTGGCCTTTGAAAGGGCGTTGTCCCATTCCATTGCGCCGGGGATCCCGCGGGCGATGTCGGCCGCGTGGGCCGCGATGCGCGAAGCGATGACGCCTTCCTTCACGTCGTCGATTGACGGCAGCCGGAGGTGCTCGGCCGGCGTGACATAGCACAGGAAATCGGCCCCCGCCATGCCTGCCAGCGCGCCGCCTATTGCCGCGGTGATGTGGTCGTAGCCAGGGGAAATATCGGTCACCAGCGGGCCCAGAACGTAAAACGGCGCGTTTTCACAGAGCGTCTTTTCGATCTGCATGTTTGCGGCAATATGGTGCAGGGGCATATGGCCGGGCCCTTCAACGAAAACCCCGACGTTTTTGTCGCGCGCGCGTTTGACAAGTTCGCCCAGGATCACGAGTTCTTCTATCTGTACCCGGTCCGAAGCGTCTTTAAGCGCTCCCGGGCGGAAGGCGTCGCCGAGGCTTATTGCGACATCACAACGGGCAAGTATCTCAAGCAGCCGGTCGTAGTGAGCGTAGAGAGGGTTTTCCCTTTTGTTATGGTGTATCCATTCCATTATTATCGTTCCGCCCCGGCTCACCGCGCCGCCGAGCCGCCGTGATTCCATGAACCTGGCAACGGATTGCAGGGTAACACCGCAATGCAGCGTAAGGAAATCGACCCCCTGCTTGCAATGGTCTTCGATGACGTCGAACATTTCATCGTCGGTGATTTCGAGGACCGATTTTTTTGCGTTTTTAGCGTTGAGCGCCATTTCGTAAAGGGGAACCGTTCCTACGGCAACGGGGCTCTGTTCGATAATGGCCATACGGATGGACCGTACATCGCCCGAAGTGGAAAGGTCCATGATCGCATCGGCCCCATATTTGACCGAAACACGCAATTTAGCTATTTCTTCATCGAGACGCGCAAGAGAGGAAGACGTTCCGATATTCGCGTTTATTTTAATCCGGGTGTTACTCCCTATTACCAGGGGTTCGATTGTCCTTTGGGTGTTTTTTACGATCACTATCGAACCGTCGGCGACGGCCTGCCTGACAAAAGCGCCGGAAAGGCCTTCCCGTTGCGCGGCATTTTCCATTTCAACCGTGATGATGCCTTTTTTTGCCTGTTCAATTCGCGTCATATTTGGGAAAATAGATCAAGGCCCGCTGAAAATGCCTCTACTATTTCTTAAATTTTTATGGATACGGGCGACGCCGGATGATAGAATTGTATAAAAGTTGCATGCGGAAGGCGTGAAAAGTTTGTTAAAATTATCCAACATGATCTATATTTAGATGTTTTTAGTCCCTTTAACCTTTCTGACAATAATTTATTTTTGGTGGAAAGGTAAAGGGACTTATCCGTTCGCCGGCAGGTAACGATCCAACATTCCATACGGAGGCTTAGCAATGGCAAAAGGGTTAACAAAAAAGGAATTGCGTCATTTCAAGGAAAGGCTGCTTGCCGAAAAGAAAAAGGTCTATGAAGAAATGGGCGAGATCCAGCATGATAATTTGAAGCAGTCCATTGCGGATGAAACGGGGGAGAATTCCCGTTACAGCTTTCATCTGGGCGATACCGCGTCTTTGGCCTACGGGAGGGAATTCACCATGGGGCTTGCGGAGCGCCAGCAGAAATATCTTGAACAGATCGATGAAGCCCTTCAGAGAATAGAGGATGGAAAGTACGGGATCTGCCTTGTTACCGGGGAGCCCATTCCCATCGAACGGCTGGAGGAAGTGCCCGTCGCGAAATATTCCGTAAAAGGGAAAGAAATCATGGAAAAACGGAAACAGAAAGGACAGGCCTGACGGCCGAGGTCCGGACGATACCAAGTAAAAGTTCACTCAGTAGGATTTATTTTGCGGCGCTGCAATGAATATCTCTTCCAATACCTCGCGAAGAGTATAATTTTTTGCGGCGTTTTTCTTTTTCTCTTTGGCGCGGGGGCGCGGGCGGGGACCGGCCCCGTTTCTTTTTCCGTCCAGCCATATACCTGCAGCATCGACACCTCGTCCGCCCTTCCTACTTCAATAATCAGGAATTGTTTAAAAAACCCCGATGATAAAAAACTGCCGGGCCTTAAAAACATGTTTGATTCTTTAGGGTTTTTCAAGGCCACCTTCGATACCCAGTCACGTACGATTTTAATCCATCCCGGTCCCCGAAGCCTCATTGACTCTCTCCGCATTCAAAGCATAAAGCCATGCGCCATCGATTCCATCGAACGGGGATTGTTCCCCCGCTTGTACAATGCGGGCGAGGTACAGGCGCTTGCCCGGAAGGTCCTGTATTTCTTCGGAAGCAGGGGCTGTCCGTTTGCGCGGCTGTCAATTACGCTTACCGATACGGAATATGCCGATAACGTTTACGCAAATAGAATCCGGAAAACATTTTTTATCACGTTCAACGTGCGGGAAAACGGAACGTACGCTTTTGCAAAGCCGATACTTACCGGAAAGTTTAAAACGAACGCCCGATTGATCGGCCACGATATTACGGTCAAGGAAGATAGCCTGTTCGATTTAAGAAAAGTGGAAGAATCCCGGCAACGCCTGCTTCTCCGTTCTTACATTTCTTCGGTAGACCCCGGCGAACTTAAAATTCTAAAAGACACGGCAACGCGCAAGGACACTTCGGACCACGGGAAATCCTTTTCCGGGAAAGTGGTAATGCCCTTCGTCATTTCCGACAATTTTGGATTGGGACTGGACGGCGCCATCGCGTTTCAGGCGGGCCAGACGAGCGCAAACACGCTGACCGGACTTTTTTCCATTTCCCTCAATAATATATTCCATCGCGGCGAGGTGGGCCTGTTTTCCTATAAAGGCGAACAAGGGTATCAGCTCCTTGAAGCCTCTTTGTCCGCGCCGTATCTTTTCGGCGTGTCGCTTTTCGGTTCAGCTGGTTTTGGATTGGAAGTGCAGGAAAACAGCTATGGCTATTTACACGGGGAATTGAAATTGCTCACCGAACTGTGGCCTTTCTGGCAAGGAGGAATCGTTCTTCAGGGGCACGAAATCACGCGGTATGTCGATTCGATGGACATTGCCAGTAACTATGAAGGGGTCGATTTCGTCCTTGAACGTGAAGGAAAAGCGTACAGGGCTGGACAATATGGCAGTGACCTTGAGTTCAAGATCGGAAGCGGATTGCAGCAAACGCAGGGACAGCAGATGAACCGCTGGCATATCGACCTGAACACCGGAGCGCAGGCGCCTCTCAACGTTCGGTATGCCGTGGCTGGACGTGTGGTCGGCGGGACCTATGTTACCGATGTGCGAGACACCATGCAAACGGCGGAACTGTATCGGACCGGGGGGTACAAATCCGTGCGTGGATATACGGACAACGAATTCGCTTTTAAAACGGTATTGTTCGAACAGCTTGAATTTCTCTATTATTTCAGTTATAATGGTTCGACATATATTTTTGTGGATGCCGGGGCCGGGTTCGGCCAGGAAAGCGCGGTAAGTATTTCCGGGGCAACGAAGATGCTCGGTTACGGAGTGGGAATCCGTATTCCCGTGAAAATCGGTGAAGGATCATTTGAATGGGCAAGGAACTATAAGGACACGCAGAGCTGGGGAAGAATTAATATGTCCGTGCAGAATTCCATTTCAGCGGGAATGATGAAATAAAAAACCGGTAATGGGTAATAGGTAATGGGTTATAGGAAATAGGTTATGGGAAATAGGTTATGGGAAAAAGAATAAAGATAGGGATTTTTGATACTATATTCCTGCAAATCAGCTTTGTGTCTGCCATAGCACCGTGCGCATCGACCGCTGTTGCGCCCGACGCTTTTTCGCAAAGCGCTATAGCTTCCGTGCACAACAAAGTATCTTTGCTTCTTGCTCACGACAACCTTCGCGAGGCCGACAGCCTGTTTACGGCATTTGATTTGTCCAGGACCATGGGTAACGGCGATCTTATTCGATGGATGAGGATCAAAGGGACCCTTGGACAGTATGGGGAGGCCGCCCGACTTGCGTGTATGGCAACAGGCAAGGACCCGCAGTACGGTCCCATGGTGCAGTATCAATTCGGGGAAGTGATTAAAGAGGCAAAGATCGATACCATTCGCGCTGTATTAAACGGGTATTGTCTCTGCGCGGTTGGAGGCGGGTGTCGCGATACTCTGGGGTTTAAACAGTGGATTTCTGGAACATACGACAGGTTCGGATTATACGACGAAGAGGTCGACGTCCTCGTTTCCCTCGATTCGAAAAATTACCCTTCGGCACGAGAGCTCCTTGAAACAGCCCGGCAGCGGTTTTCGCAAAGGCTTTTTTCCTTCGTAATACGGCCCGCGAAGCAGGCCTTTGCCCGAAGCGCCACGGCGTCCCAGAAGGCATTATGCGCCCTGCTCCTGTACCAGTCATACGCGCAGACGGAAAAAAACGATTCCGCGGCGATGTGGCTGGCCGGGGTCCCTTTGGCGCAGGAACCTTACAAAGCGGAAGCGGTGGCGTTTCTTCAGCGGTCACGGTATTTAGGCAAAGCCGACAGTTTGATTAAAACGCTATCCCCGTCTTTCATGCGCGATACGCTGACGATCAGGCAGATGCTTTTCAGCGGAGACCTCCGGGGCGCGGCCGATGCGGCCGAACGGACGTTCCAGACCTGGGGGGGTGACAAAGGCGACGGAAATGAAGCTCTGCTGTGGAGAATAAGGACCCTTATTTTCGTGGGCGCCGTCGGTGCCGTCCCGCCTCTGCTCGATTCAATTGATTTCACTCCGTCCATGAATGGGGCCGAAGAGGTCCTTTCGGACAAGTACGCTATTTTCATGGTACAGGGTGCGCCTGCGGCGTGGAAAGGTTTCGGATCCCTGCGGTATGCGTCATGGGCCCAACGGCCCGACATCGCTTTGAGTGCGCTGGGTTCGCCGGAACTGGAGAATTGTCCTGCAAGCGTCAAGGAACTCCTGATTATTGATGGGGCAAAAACCCTGGCGGCGGGTAAATTGTATTCCGAGGCCCGCACGGTCCTTGAACGTACCGGGCTTGCGGCGGCCACGGCCGAGCACCGCTATTATTATGCCGAGGCCTTGCTGAACACCGGGGTGCCGGAAGAGGCGCGGCATGTTCTGGAAGAACTTTTGATGAAATATCCGGGAGACGTGTTTTCAGAAAAAGCGAGGATTGTCCTTTTGCGGTTGCAGAACAAAATTTAGGGGAATTAAAAGGAGGTTTTATGGCCATTCGCTGGATGAAAAACGTGATGATCGACAACGTAAAAAGCACCATTGAAATTCAGATGGGCGACAGGAAGCTGGGTGACAAATGCTACACGCGAATCAATAATGAAATTGAGCAATGGTTCGACAACTTTTCGGACACGCGCGAAGACATAATCGCCCAGGGGCTCGATATCCTCAAACAAAGGCTGGAAGGCAAAACCGTTACGGCCCCGAGCGGGACGCCCTATGACTGGCAATGAAAATTCCGGCGGCCCGCGCCGTTTCGTCATAATCCACGGGCATTTTTACCAGCCGCCGCGCGAAAACCCCTGGCTTGACATTATTGAACGCCAGCCGTCGGCCGCGCCGCACCATGATTGGAATGAGCGCGTTTACGACCAGTGCTACCGGCCCAACGGTTTTTCCCGCCTGCTTGATCCGAAGGGAATGATCACCGACATCCACAATAATTACCGCAATCTCAGCTTTAACTTCGGTCCCACCCTATTTGACTGGCTCGAAACCGAACATCCGAAAATAGCCAATCGCATTATTGAAGCCGACCGTGAAAGTTATGGCAGACTTGACGGACATGGCAATGCAATCGGTCAGGTGTACAACCATATCATCATGCCGCTGGCCTCACGGCGCGACCAGCTTACCCAGATACGCTGGGCAAAGGCCCATTATCGCAAGCACTTTGAACGGGACCCCGAAGGCCTGTGGCTTGCCGAAACGGCAATAAACATGGAAACCGTACGCTGCCTGGTTGAAGAGGGGATCAAGTTCGTTGTCCTTTCACCGTTACAAGCCGAAGCGTTCAAGCCGATGACCGGCCAGCAGGACTGGCAGTATACTTCACACAAGGCAATTGATACGCGGCGTCCCTACCGCTTGTTTCCGCAGGCGCCAGACGGAAGCCGGCTGGATGGTTTCATTGACGTTTTTTTCTTTGACGAACCGCTCTCGCGCGAGATCAGTTTCGGCGATCTTTTGAGCGACGCCCGCGTATTGGGGTCGAAGATACGCTCGCGTTTCGACCCGCATGTCAATGAGGACTCCGTGGTGGTCATAGCGACCGATGGCGAAACCTTCGGCCACCACAAACCCTTAAGCGACATGTGCCTTTCCTATTTTTTCAAAAAAGTGGCCGGAGAAATGGGTATTATTCCGGCGAACTTCGGATATTATCTTGAAACGCACCCGCCCGTCTTCGAGGTGAGACTCAGGAACGCTTTCGGCGAGGGCACGGCCTGGAGCTGTTCGCATGGAGTAGGGAGGTGGGCGCGGGATTGCGGCTGCAAGACCGGCGGTTCGGTGACCTGGAACCAGGGATGGAGAGGTCCCTTGCGTTCGGCGCTCCAGGCGCTCCAGAAACACATAGACGAGGCATTTGAAGAAAGTCTTTCGCCCCTGTTTATCGATCCGTGGAAGGTGCGCGACACGTATTTAGAGATCGCCGGCGCGCGTTCATTTGAAGAAAAAAATGCGATCCTGTCGAGGCTCGGCGCGCGGGGCGCGCTTTCTAAAGAACAAACTCTTCTTACGTGCAGGCTCCTTGAATCGCAGAAGTATATGCTTTTTGCTTTTACATCGTGCGGTTGGTTTTTTTCAGATGTAGGCGGCATTGAAACAATCCAGAATATTTTGTATGCGGCGCGGGCAATGCAATTGGGATTAGAGAAGGATGGTTTCGAACTGATACAGGATGAATTTTTACGGATGCTGGACGGGGCCAAGAGTAATACCGCTCCAATTACGGGTAAGACCCTCTTTACGAAGCATGCCGCGCAGAATTTGTCTCACCTGGAAATCCTCGCATTCACCGCTGTCGCGGAGAAGATGATCATACACAATGAAAAGCCGCGGTCGCTCACCTTCACTTTTTACAGCTACATGGTTACGCTCTCTCTCCTTGAGTCTTTTAACGACGACCATGATTCCGCCTATGACGTTTACTCGGTGAGGCTGCAGCGGAAGGATTATGTGGAACACGCAACATTCTATGCGTTGCTCCACCAAAACAAAGAGGCCGACATCAGCGGATGGATAATGCCCGCCGATTGCGTCCGCACCACCTCGTTTAAAATCAAGGACCCAATGGAATGGATGCGGCATAAAAACGCTCTGCGCATGGACCTGGCTTCAATTTTTGAAGAGTCGAAAGCCTTTGTGGCGAAACATTTTCTTGACCAGCTGGCGAAAGACACGCACCATAATTACCTTGAGTGGATGGACCGCAACGAAAAAATCATCGCTTCCATGTGCGGCCTCAGCTATCCGATACCGGAGTATATCGTCGCGCCCGTGGCCTATGTGATCAGCGGAGAATGGAACAAGGCGGTCAACGGACTGGAAGTGTACGGGGAAGAGGACGCCGTGTTTACCACGCTGCTTCTGCTGTGGAAGAAGGCGCGCAAATATAACATCACTATTGACTTGTCGGAAAGCAGGAGGCTGTTGGAGATGCTCCTTGGAGCCGAGCTCACGATCTTTTCAGCCACGCTGTCGATTGCCTCCTGCGAACGGATGAAGTATTTATTGAATGTAGTTGACAAATTCAATATTCCTATCGCCAAGAACAAAATCGAAGACGGGTTCCATTCCGTGCTGATCGGCGCGATCCGCGCGCTCTATGAAGAGCACACAAAAGCTACGCGCTCCGATCCGCAGCGTCGGGAGAATATTGTGCGCCTGCTTAGCTTCGCGCGGCGCATGAATTTCAATATCGACGAATTTCCGATGAATTAGACGGCATTGGATAGGGCGTTATGCCTATGGTTCCCCGGGCGGTTTGAATGTTCTAAAAAAATTGTTGATAAAACCCGATGCCGGAGATATTTTTAGGGTTGGAACGTCGGTCATGAAGGTCCGAAGATCGCGCGATCCCAATTTTCATCAAAGGCGGCCTTATGTTTGAAGAGAATGTTCTGTTCTGGATAATGCAGATTTTCATAATTCTGCTGGGGATTTCAATAGGGCATTCCATCCTGTTGCTTAAGATCCGCAAGGAAGAAAACATGCGACGCCACCTGGAACTTGCTTTGTTGGAAAAACGCTCCGCGGTGCTTAAGGAAGGAAAACAAATCGCCCACGATTTGGAAGAAGTTCTCTATCAGGCAAAAGTCCAGCAGGAAATCGACGATATTATCAAAAAAGACAAGTCCCGTTAAGCCTCAAGGTTCTTGCCGTTCGGGCTGAATATCCGCCGTTCGATATTTTCCACGGCCCCATCGGAAAAAATATTTTCCCCGTTAATTATATGGTTGTAATTGATAAGGTGCGAATACTTAGGGTTAAGACAGCCGACGATGTACTACCCGCGATATTGCCAATATGACAAGCCTCTTCGACCGGCATTGATAAAGAAAAGACCGCACTCTTGCAATACAATCTGTTTACTTAAGCAGTTCAAGCTTCGTCAAGTACCTCCTTGTTTCTTTTACGGTCATTTTCCGTTAGCGGTGGCCAATGATTTTTCGTTTTCGAAATTTCTAAATCACCAGCCGATTCATCCTGCATGTTTTAAACTCCTGATCAAATCCCGGTATGATTTTTTTTCATTTTGTCAGCCATGTTTGTCATCCCCGACTTGGTTTCTGGTTTTAATTTGAGACAGGCGCTAATACCCATTCAGTCAAAATAAATGCGACTGACGACAAAATTCTAAACCTCATTAAAATCTTCGTTCCTATAGTTATTAGACGAAAGAAATATAATAAAACTTCCTGATATTCTTTTTTCTGTAAAAAATGCGTCCTATATTGATTAATTCCCCGGGAATGATTTGGAAGTCTGGACTAATGAGATTTGGGCATCCTCTAATAATGCGGAATTCAATGGAAAATCCACCTCCGATTAAATTAGCAGGAAAAAACAGGTACCTTTTTAGCCGCTGGATTTTTTCGAAATATAAAATGATCTGGAAATAAGAGCCATATGAATCGAGAGATTCGCTTGCGATTCTATGAGAAGATCATAGAGGCAGTTTAGGCGGTCTGCTCGACCTCCTTTGTTGGAATGCACCCATAATTTCAAGGTCTATCTGCAAAGCTATAGTCTCATCTCGAAAACGCATCGATTTTACTGCGCCAGTAAAACGGTTCAGCCATTAAGCAAGATCATGGCCAGGAAATTCATTCCGATAACTATAAACACAAGGGTAAGAAACATTCGATGAACTTTTATAGAAAGGAGTTCTCTATGAAATTGCCATTCTATTAGCACATCGATCCAAAAAAAGTCTTTTTTCTTAGTTTTATTCATTAAACCGGAGGCATATATGTCTATAAGCAACATAGGAGCTGTAAACGGTTATGATTACAGTTCCATGATGGCCTCGAAGCAGGCCTCAAAATTATTCAGTAAAATGGATACGAACAATGATGGAAGTATCACTTCGTCGGAATTATCGGCCTTGGGAGTGTCATCTTCAAATATCAGCCAGCTTATGAGCCTAATGGACACGAATGGCGATGGATCCATCAGCAAAACGGAAGCTACAAGCACTCTTCAAAAAATGGGCGATAAAATCAAGGCAGCAATGGACAAAATGCAAACCGAAAAAACCGATAAAATGTTCAGCGCGCTTGATACTAATGGCGATGGAACTATCAGTCAATCCGAGCTTCAGGCCGCCATGCAGTCAAGCTCGACAACCAGTTCCATGAATAGCTCTTCCCTGAGCGATATTTTCAGCGCCTTGGACACCGACGGTGATGGTGCCATCAGCAAGAGTGAATTTGAGAGCGCAGTAAAGCAGATGCAGGGACCGGGCAATGGCATGCCGCCACCTCCGCCGCCCCAGGCAAATAGCACTGATGGAACAAGCGATACGTCAAGTTCCGGCAGCGCCGATGATGATATTACCCAGCTGCTTGCCGCCCTCAATTCTTCAACCTCGAGCACGGATTCAACTTCGTCAAGTTCGAGCTCATCGGACGTTGATATTACGCAATTGATGAATGCCCTCAAGTCTTCGAATTCGAGCAATCAGGGCAATTCAGTTGATTCAGAAATCGCCCAATTTATCAAATACCTGGAAAACACTACTCAATATGGTAGCCAGGGAAGTTTGAGCGCGAGTGGTTCTCAGAGCCTTTTCAGTATATATGCCTGATGAACTCAAAAAAAGGACAAGGATGTCCTTGCTTTGATATATGGCTGGCCATTATTCTTCAGGTTCGGAGGTTTGATATCTTTCGCCAATGCATTTCCTGAAAATATTGCAAAGATGCTTTATCGAGGCCTTGATAGCGGCGATTTCAATTTTTAACGCATGGATTTCATCCAATTCAATTGATTGGCTGGCGGGGCTTTGGGGGGGAGTATCGGCCAGTTCCGGCCCAAATTTCTTTTTCCACCGGTGCAATATGCTTTGCTCAACTCCTAAAATCAAGGCCATTTCAATAACGGGCTTGTTGCTTTTCAAAAGCACTTTCACCGCGTCCCGCTTGAATTTATCGTTGTAATGCTTCCTTTTTACATCTTTTTCCATTTATAAATTTCCTGCTGCTCGTTGAGAGAGTGCTAACAAAGGTCCCCCATCGGCTTCGCCCAAGGGACACGGGACAGAATCAAAAGGACGAATTCCTAATAATTTCGTATCTGCTGTCGAGGAAAGAGTTATCACAAAACAACGGGCTTTCATAGCTTCCGTTGTAACGTTTTGCCGAGATTGAATCCTGTAATTGAGCATAGCCCGAGGTCCTGATTTTACAATACTGCGAATGGACCACCTTGCCCGCGAACTCTTCATAGTACACAAGCGAGCCGAGGGGAGTGTTAAATATCCGGGAACTTTCGGTTTCTATGACAACGGGGATTTTATTTTTCTGTCGGAGGTCCGAAATAATGATAAGGGTGCTTAAAAGGGCGCACCCAAGGGTGATCATAGCCGCTATTTTAAATTCCCGTCTGCCAGAGCGCGGTTTTGCGGTCTTTTTTTGCCAGGCATGCTTGGCAGCAGGGTCAATGGCCTGATAAGAATAGTTTTTTTGAAGCGCCATTTTAATGAAAACATACTTGTCGAAGGCCAATTTACAATCAAGACAATAGGCCAAATGGCGTTTTGCGTCAAGACGTTCAGCTTGGTTTACATTGCCGTCGATGTACCTGCTTATTAACAAACGGTATTCATTGCATTTTATCATTAAACCCCCTCCAATTTCGTAAACGCTTTTTTTAATTGTTCCCTGGCCCTGAAAATCCTCGTGCCTACGGTTTTGACGGACAGGCCAAGCGTATCGGCAACTTCTTCATACGATAGATGATCCACTTCCAAAAGAATGAGCGGTATACGGAACTCGATAGGAAGCTTATCAAGAAGCTTGCAGACCAAGTCCCTGTCGGCGATAGTATTTTCGATGGAACCGTGCGTAACCGGCAATTCCCGGCCCAAAACATCTGCAAGCTTTAACCATCGGCCATTTCGCCGTCTTGAATCGATACTTCGGTTTATAACCATTCTGTAAAGATATGTTTTTATTGATGACACTTCTTTGAAACCGTCCCGGTTTTCCAGAACTTTGACAAAAGCGTCCTGAACGATGTCCTTAGCGCCTTCAAAATCATGAATAATACGATATGCAACATTTATTAGTGATTGTTGATAGAGCGCAATATCTGATAAAAGCGCTTCGTTGGCCTGGTATGGCACATCCAAAGTTATTGCCTTTGTTCGCACGATAAATGATGCATGTTATTTTTGCGTCGCGTTTTTATCAATTGGATTAGGTTTTTGCCGGTCCGGCATCATCTGCATTTCCTGGCGCATTTTTTGGATCATTGCCGATTTCCATAGATCATATTCATCTTGTGTCAGTAATGATTTTATCTCGATGTCCCGTTTGATCTGTGCCATTTCTATCTCACTGAAAATCTGGGCCTTTTTAGTGACTGCGGTTTGCACCATCTGAATGTCGGGCTTATTCTTGAGCAGTTCTTCCTTTATGTTGATCTCCTCTCTCTGGATTTTGAGGACATGCTCATCAAGAAAACTGTGAAAATTCCTTGAAATGCCGATAATTTTAGCTGAAACAGCCTTATTAATACCAATATCGTTCATCAGGATCTGAAGTTCGGTCGTATTGAGCATCATTTGAGGAGGATTTTCGCCCATCGGGCCATTGAATTCATGTTGGTGTAGACCGCCGGGCGGCGGCGTCATGAGTGACATAGGCCCTTGAGCATAAATTGAAATTACAGCAAAAATAATGAAACCTGCAAATACGTTTTTATTAACTCCCATAAATACTCTCCTTCTTGAAATGTAATTGCAAAAAAATGGCTAAATGACAGATTCTGTAATCAAACAACACAAATTAGACGAATGAAAGGCGTAAAAACTTCCCTCAAAATTATATTGAAGAACGTTTTATTTGAGGCACATATTTTTTTGACGGTCGGCGGTCATTGACACTGTGCGGTCGAGGGCTTACGATGTGAGCGAATCCGACGGTGCAATACAACCCGGCGGTTGCACCTGCCCAAAGCAGGGAACCGCACCGTTAAATATCGTGGCCTTTTGCCCCGTAATACGGCTGAAGGTGGTTTTATATGAAATTAGAATATTTTAAAAAAAAGTATTGACAAGGACAATAAAATCCATTATAATTCTTCGTGCAATTGGGTACGTATGGTCGCACCATCATTCGAAGGGAGGTGAAGGCCATGGCTTTAGATGAACAATTCGATGCGGACGAGATATTAAGGGATGTTGATGCGTATGATGATGGTGATGCAAACGCGGACGATATGAGAGAATTAAATTTTGGCTCTCTTCATGATGAGAAAGCCAATTTCAGCGATATGGCGAGTGATCTTGATAACACGGATGATTTGTGGGAATAAGTGAAGCGTCATTTGTTGTAGAATGTTGTTTTTGCGAGCTTGTGAGGCGGGCCCAAGGGAGTTCGCCTTTTTTTTGCAATCATAAATTTTCCCCTTTCGGATTACCAGATAATGCCTGAAGAATCCCCGGTCTATTTCATTTCCGACGCCCATCTAGGCAGGCATATTGCGGGGTTTGACGACCGCGAGAAACATTTGCTGACTTTTCTTGATTCAATTGCTTTAACCGCAAGCAAATTATTCATCGTTGGTGATTTGTTTGATTTCTGGATAGAATACCGCTTTGCGATCAGGCCCGACTATTTCAAGGTTTTGTATTTTCTCAGGAAACTGGCATGCAATGGCGTGGAAATACATTATCTTGCCGGAAACCATGATTTTGCCCTGGGGCCGTTTCTTGAAGAGACCGTTGGCCTGCATACGCATCTGGACCATTTTGAGACCGTGCTTCAGGGCAAAAAGGTGCATCTGTTTCACGGGGACGGCCTCATTAAGGCCGACATCGGATACAGGGTGCTTCGGAAGGTGCTGCGCTGTTCCCTGAACCAGAGACTGTATAAGGTCATCCATCCGGACATCGGCGTTCCGCTGGGATCATTTTTCTCCGGGTCAAGCCGGAAATTGACGTCGCGTTGGATAAATGAACGGATTCTGGAGGAATACCGCGACCGTGCGAGGGAATATTTATTGAGAGGCAATGACATCGTCATTTTCGCGCATACGCATGTTCCCGAAATCCGGCAATGGGAGGGAAAAACGTTTTGTAATCCCGGAGAATGGATCGAAAAGCGCACGTTTGCCAAGCTTGAAAACGGTGAAATGAGCCTTTGGACCTACCATTCCGATCGGCCGCCTCAACCAATACTTGATAATTCTTTAAAAACCGGGGCCAACAAATCGTAAGTGTCGCCGAGACCTTGCGAGATAATGCGCGTATCGTTCATTATGGGCATAAAATTATTGTCGCCGTTCCATCGGGGAATAATATGGACATGAAGATGCTCCTCTATTCCCGCCCCGGCAGGACGGCCGATATTCATTCCAACATTGAACCCGTCGGGCCGATAGGCTTTGACAAGGACTTTTTTTCCCAGCACGATGAACTTCCACAGTTCTCCCGATATCGTTTCGTCCAAAGCATCAAGTTCCGACGTGTGAAGATACGGCACTATGAGCAAATGCCCATTTGTATAGGGAAACGCGTTAAGAATAATAAAGCACTTTTCTCCCCGATGCACGACCAAATTGCTTTTGTCGTCGTTTTCAAGGGGTTTGGCGCAAAAAATGCACCCCTTATCTTTTTTATCGATCCCGTTGATATATTTCATGCGCCACGGCGCCCAGAGACGTTTCATGGTAGAATGGATCCTTATCAAAATATTTAACCTGCTGCCTGTGGCAGGCAGCAGGTAAGTTACTCTAAGCTTCCGAACGACAAAAAATTGTCGTTCAAAAGCCAAGAGTAACTAAAATGCCAGCGCGGCCCCGATGTTGATCAGCAACCCGTCGCCGCCGATGTCAACGTACTGGTCGAGCTTATCAAAGAGAATAATGTATTTCGCGTCGAGATAAAATCCTATGGGAATCAAGGGGATTTTAACCATCGCGCCGAGGTCGAGGTTGCAACCGTAGTGAGGCGTCATCATCTTGCTAATAATTTCATCCAGTACCTTTTTCATAATTGTCGGATCGCCAAAGGTAGTATTTAACTGAGTGTAATTCATTTGCGTATTGAGCGTGGAGCCCAGTGCGTCTTGAATTAGATTTGCGCTCAACATTGGCGTGGCGAAATCAACGCTTAAGCCCGCTCCGCCATAAAATTTCACCATTTTTACCACGGGAGGAATTTGAAGAAGGTATTTTCTGATTGTCAAATCTAAATGGAGTTTTGCATACGGGGTCTTATCCATTCCCCAGAAAGAATTATTCGGTTCTAAGGTCTTAAAATTGATCGGCATGGTATCATAATCTACATGGGCCCAGCCATTTAATGGGTCTTTCGGTGTTTGGGTTGTGTTGAAATTGACGGATTTCGGGTATATTACCGCGCCATCATACTGCCATACGCCGAAATTCGTTGACATCTCAATAGCGTCAATGACTGGAATACAGTCAATGTAAAATTTACCGCCGAAGTTGATTCCTGGATTTTTCAAATCGACTCGCTTGATAAATACCGGAATGTCTTTTCCCGTGAGTATGCTTGATACGTTGTATCCGGAAGCGACAGGTATTTCCGACTGGGTGAAATTGTCCAATCCGAATTTCAAG
>JBAVGL010000365.1:0-3072 GCA_049684795.1 Chitinivibrionales bacterium
GAGGACATGGCGGAGGAGGAGGCTTTCACGGAGGCGGTGGCTATCACGGCCATTATGGGGGCGGATATCATGGATGGGGTTGGTACGGTTATCCGACCGTCGTGGTGGAAGACCCTTATAACTACTATTATGGCTATGGAGCGCCATATCCTGTTTATGACGAGGGCTACGTTGCCGTGGCGCCGGCGACGGTAGTAGCAACCCCGGCGGCTCCTGCCGCGCAGCCCGTTGCGCAGACAAGCGCAGCGGCCCAACCCAAAACGGCAATTGATACGATCACCCAGTCTAAAGGAAGGCAGGACGCGATCGGCGACTCGGTTACGTTATATATCCCGAATTCCAAGGGCCGATTTACTCCGGTCACTTTAATAAAACGCGCCAATGGCTATAGCGGACCGCAGGGCGAATTTTATCCCAACAATCCGACGATCGCTCAGCTCAAGGCGGTGTACGGTAATTAAGCCTGCTTTTTTTGAAATGTGTTATAATCAGAAATATCAGTCACAAAAAAATAATTTGCGAAAATTATTTACACGAATTATAATTCTATATGTGACGAAATATAGAATTAATTCGAATAAATCTTTTTAAATAGGTTCTGTGGACGCCGATGGAATTAAAAGCATTTGCCGCAATAACCAAAGCCCTCTCCGATAGCCATCGCGTCAGGGCCTTGGCGGCGCTTCGCAATGGCGAATTATGTGTTTGTCAAATTATTGAATTGCTCGCCTTAGCCCCTTCCACGGTGTCAAAACACATGTCCGTACTGAAGCAAGCAGGTCTCGTGGAAGCCCGAAAAGAAGGCCGATGGATTTATTATCGTTTACCTTCGCGGGACGGAATAAAAACAATGCAGTGGATCATACGCGCCCTTGCTAAAGCCCAGGAAATCGAAGAAGATGATAAACGCCTTAAGAACATCACCTGTGCCGACCTGGAAATAATGTGTAAAAAACAAAGAAACGGAAAGTGTTAAATACTCACCTCACCCCTTTTTCCCCTATCCTTGAAAAGGAGAGGGGACGGAGTAATTACGGAAAATGGTAACCATGGAATCAACATGCACGGATTCAGCCCCGTTAAAAAAATCATGCTGTTGCAGCCCTAAGGTTCAAAAAGTCATCTCCTCATGGAACGTGCGCGATTATTTTGGCGCAATATTTTGTCGTGTAAGTAACCATTATAGAATGCGTTACCGGGTCAGCCCCGGACTTTTTTCGCTTGGCTCCCCCACCCCGGAAACTCCGGTTTTCGTCACCGCCAATTATAAGCTTTCGTTTGACCATCTTCGAAAAGACATTGGTACCTTGAATGCGTGGTTACTGGTACTTGACACCAAGGGCATTAACGTCTGGTGCGCGGCCGGAAAAGGCACGTTCGGCACGGACGAGCTTGTCCGTCGCATCGGTTCCGAAAAACTTGCCGAAAAGGTCTCGCATAAAAACCTGATCGTTCCGCAGCTCGGCGCGCCGGGAATCAGCGCGCACGAAGTTAAAAAAAGGACCGGATTTTCAATCACCTTCGGCCCGGTCAGGTCAAAGGACATTCAGGCATTCATGGCGAACAACGACGCCGTTACGCCCGCAATGAGAACTGTGACGTTTACCTTATCGGAAAGAGCGGTTCTTGTCCCGCTTGAAATTGTTGCGATAATCAAGAAATCCATCGTTCCTTTGATTGTGGTCGCGCTTGTCATGGGTCTTCAAAAGCAGGGAATCATGTTCCATCAAATGGCAACACTTGCCATGCCGATATTCATTGCTCTGACCACGGCGATCGTCGCCGGTTGCGTCCTTCATCCATTGCTTTTACCCTTTCTTGTTGTCCGCTCCTTTGCCTTTCAAGGGCTGGTCCTGGGCCTGCTCGCCAGCGTGTGTTTGCATTTTTCAGGGGTGTTCTCAAATGTGTCGGTCTTTGGACAGACCGCAACGTACCTTTTGATTACAGCGCTCAGTTCTTATCTCGCGTTCAACTTTACCGGAAGTACGCCGATTGCCAATAAATCAGGGGTCAAAAAGGAACTGAAAATTGCCGTTCCCTTGTATATTGTTTCTGGGGCCGCAACGATTATTCTTCTTGTTCTTTATAAAATGAGGCAGGAGGGATTGTTATGAAATATTTGCACGATGTGGCCACCATTGCCATAAGCCATGATAAATGCACGGGGTGCGGCATGTGCGTTGAAGTCTGTCCTCGCAACGTCATAGCCATTAAAGGAAAGAAGGCGTTTGTCAAGGACAAAGACGCCTGCCTTGAATGCGGCGCCTGCGCCAAAAACTGCGCGTTCGGGGCGATAACCGGCGATTTCGGCGTGGGCTGCGCCACGGCCATGATAAATGGACTGCTGCGCTTCGGCGATCCCGACAAAGGAACCTGTGACTGTGGCGAAGCGAGCGGGTCTACGGGGTGTTGTTAAAAACGAATATTATGATATTTAATAGTCTTTTTAATCATTTTAAGAGGAGATAGTATGGAAAAGCTCAATGTTCTATTTCTCTGCACCGGGAACTCTTGCCGCAGCCAGATGGCCGAAGCGTTCGTCAGGAAATATGCCGGCGATACTATTGCCGTGTACAGCGCGGGACTTGATCCCCGCCCTGTTCACGAAATGGCTATTGAAGTAATGAAGGAAGTTGGTATTGATATCAGCGGTCAACGGTCAAAGCCTATCTCGGAATTTCTTGGAAAAATAGACTTTAGATACGTAATTTTCGTGTGTGAAAAAGCCGAACAGGATTGTCCCTACGTTTATCCGCACGTGCTGCATCGGCTTTCCTGGCCTTTTGATGATCCGGCCACGGTTCAAGGGTCGAAAGAAATCCGTTTGACCGCGTTCAGAAATGCCCGCGACTCCATCGAAAAGAAAATCAAAGAATGGATTCCAACCATACACTTGGTAAACTGATGAGCGAAATAAACAAAACCAAAATATTATTCCTCTGCACCGGCAATTCCTGCCGCAGCCAGATGGCCGAAGGATGGGCGCGGTATTTGAAAAGCGACCTGATTGAACCGTATTCCGCCGGCATCGAGACGCATGGGCTTAATCCAATCGCCGTCAAGGTAATGGCC
>JBAVGL010000366.1:0-11843 GCA_049684795.1 Chitinivibrionales bacterium
TAGCAATCATCCAGGCGCATATTGCCGGCAACGCCCTTGAAGGAATGGATTTCTTTTGCCGCCGTTTCCGTGTCGCCGTTTTCCAGCGCCGATTCAACCGCCCGAATTTTTAAATCGGCCTGGACGACAAACTCCTTTAAAAGTTCATCGTACGTTTCCTCTGATATTTGAAAAACTTCCAATGCCTTTGTTTTCTCAAACATTTTGTCTCCTTAGTCCCTCTTAGCTTTTGGTCGATAATTCATTATCGGACGAAAGATTAGAGGGACTTATCCGCCCAAAGGCGGGTTGGTTTACTGCCCCATTTAAGTATCATCTTCCTGAGTGCCTGGGTTTCCACGGGTTTGGTTAGAAAATCGTTCATTCCGCACGCCGCGGACTTTTCCTGATCTTCCTGGAAAACCTTTGCCGTAAGCGCGATTATCGGCGTTTTCTGGTTGACCTGGAGCCGGATGAGCTCAGTCGCCTTATACCCATCCATGACCGGCATCTGGATGTCCATGAGAATGATATCATATTTTTTTTTACCGGCCATGTCCACGGCCTCGGAACCATTATTAGCCATATCCGCTATGCAGTCAAGTTGCTTCAACAAAATGGCCATCAATTTCTGGTTGAGCGGATTGTCTTCCACCACGAGGATCGTGAGACCTTTTATGTCCACCCTGTATTCCGCCGAGTCACCGGGCTTTGTTGCTTCGTTGACTGGAAGCGACGCATTTGTAAGCTCAAGGTCAATGATGAAGTCGGAGCCTTTTCCTTCTTCCGATTCCACGCGTATTGATCCTCTCATCATCTGGACAAGCGCCTTGGTAATGGCAAGGCCCAGGCCGGTTCCCCCGAACTTTCGCGTAATGGAAGCGTCGACCTGAGCGAATGCTTCGAATATAACGAGGTGCTTTTCTTTCGAAATACCGATGCCCGTGTCCCTGATCGATATTTCCAGGGGGGTCCTTTCGGCGCCAGCGGCAATTTCCCGGTCAAGCTCCCGCACCGTGATTGTCACGCTTCCTTTATCGGTGAACTTGATTGCGTTACCCACCAGGTTGAGCAGTATTTGTTCGATGCGCGTCGGGTCGCCTTTAAAATGCCGGGGCACGCTTTCCGGATAGACAAAGGTAAGGTCTATTTTTTTGTCCACGGCCTTTTGGCGCAATATTTTGAAAATGTTATCGACCAGGGATTTCAGGTTAAAATCGATCTCTTCAAGCGTGATTTTCTGCGATTCTATTTTGGAAATATCGAGGATGTCGTTGATAAGGGAAAGGAGCAGTTCCCCGCTGCCGCAGATGGTTTCGACAAAGTCTTTTTGCGTATCGTCAAGTTTTGTCTGTTTCAATAAATTTCCGAACCCGATCACCGCGTTCATGGGCGTGCGGATTTCGTGCGACATGTTCGACAGGAATTCACTTTTGGCCCGTGTCGCGGTTTCGGCCCTGTCTTTCATCGCGGAAAGATTGTCCATCGCTTGGCGAAGTTCCGTCGTTCTTTGTTCGACCTTGGACTCGAGGTTGCCCGTATATTCCTTTACCGTCATTCTCATTTTTTCGAAATTTTCCGCAAGAATGCCTATTTCGTCGTTGGAAACAACCCGGACCGGCAGGTAATAATCGCCCTGCGCGATGGCCTTAGTTGCCTTTGTCAATTCAACGATGGGCTTGGTGATGGCGCGTGCCTGATTGCGGGTCATCAGCACGACAAGGAAGAAGATGCAAAGGGAAATCAAGAGATTGTATAAAATATTGCTTGCTATTTCGCGATTGGCGTGTCTTTTCTCGGTTATAATGGCGTTGTCCATGCGCGCGGTTGAAATGCCGTACCGTATGACGCCGAGCTTTGCGGATGACGATGAAAATACAGGCGCGGCGAATTCGATGATCGGCGGTTCGCCTTTCGCGTTCGGGATTTCCCTGAAGTCCGGCGCTGAAAGTTCGTGAGCCCAGAGACTGATCGGATCGTTAAGCGGCGCCGCGTTTGTTTCTGCCGTGGGTCTGTTTTTCGGGAAGGCCATCACCCAGGGAAGACGGTCGTTGTCCATATACATGCCATACGCGATATCACTGTCGTTCTGCACGGTGGCGGTGACGATTTCGCGAATGGCCGCCACGGCGTTGTCCTCGGCCATGCTACGCAGGGCCATTCCGTTGTTGACAACGAGCGTCATGCCTTTCCCGCGAAGGTCGGTTTCTATTCTTTCTTTTGAAAGGTTGAACACGCGGCGCGGACCTTCCGAGCTCCTGAAAATGGCGAGCGTGCAAAACAAGCCCGTTGATCCGGAGAGGATGACAACGACAAAAACAATGAGTTTCGTGCGGAGGTTCTGTTGTTTCACGGTTTCGTGCGTGCGTGTTCGCAATGTGGTCCCCTGCGAATGCGGAACATAATCTCATTGATCTCAAATCGGTATTATAACTGTATGGTAATTTATATATAAAGTCAAGATCATTTAAGTATATTGGTCTTGATTTGACAACGCAACTATGGTAAAATCATTTCCTAAAACTATATAAAACACATGGCCTTTCATCAAAATTATATGGTCCTCAAAAACTGGCCGCGCGCCGCGCTGGCCGTAACGCTTTTCTTCTGCTTGTCCTATTGCCAGACTAAGTTGATAATTTGCGTGCCTGGAAAACAGAATACGCAGCGCCTGCAAAGCGGTTTTGACGCGCTCATTGGTCCCAAGAAAACGGCCGTTTTGGGCAGGATAAAAGACCTGGACGCGCTATTGCCGGAAAACCCCAACGCCGCGATAATTTCAAACCGGGTTTTATTCAATTACATTCAAGGCTATACTATTGCGCTTGTCGGGAAAAAGAAAATGCGGGACAGCGAAAAATATTTCATTGTCACGGTGTCAAAGGAAATTTCAATGCGGCCGGTTTCCGAAAGGAAGGTCGGAATTGTTGATTTCCTGATAAAAGACCACTTGCCCAGGTTCACTCAAGACCAGTTCAACCGTCCGATTATGCTTCTTAAGAGAGTAAATAAAGAGGATGATCTTCTAACGATGCTCGGCATGGAGGCCGTTGACGAGATCATCGTTTCCGCGTCGCAATACGACGACATTCTTTCGAACACCAAACTGCCGCTGACCATTGTCGCAACCTCACGGAACCCTATCGGTCTTGCCGTATGCGCGGCAAAAGAAGGGGAAATAGACGCTGACCTGATGCGGAAATTATTGAAAATGCCTGTCCCTCTATTAAGGGAACTTGGAATCGATTCCTGGGAGAAACCCTAATATGAAGCAGTTGAAAACCATACGTATCTTCGCCATAGCGGTTATTATGGCGCACGAAGCGGGGGCTGTAACAACAAATCTGGCCGCCTTGATACCCGATGAAAAAAAATTCCAGGCGGTCCTCGAAGAAATTCGCGATCAAACGGGCCCCGGTTATCATATCAATGTCATTGATGTCAACAAGAAAATGACCGTTAATGCCATTGCCGGCCAATGCAAATCGCTGCATGTGGCGGGCCTCATCCTTATGGATTACAAAGCAATAAACACTGCATTGGCGTTGCAGCAATACGACAGCGCCTTCAAGGCCATGCCGAAATTCGTATTCATGACGTTGCTGGCCGATTTGACGGCAAGGGGACTGTCAAACACGGCAGGTATCACTTTCGAAGTCCCGCTCTATACCCTTGTTACCAATTTCAGGATCATTTCCCAAAAGGATTTTTCCAGGATCGGTATTTTTTACAGGAGTTCATTCGCGCGTTCGGTTGAAGAATCTAAAAAACTCCTGGAAAGAGAACAAATAAGGATAAGCGCAGTGTGCGTCGATTGCGATCAGGGCAAAAAACCGTCCATCGAAAACACCCTGCGCATCATGAACGATTCATTGGACAAATTAGTTTCGGACGAAAAAGTCGAAGCGTTCATCATCCCGGCCGATAATATTATTGTCAATTCCAAAAGCCTGGCTGAATTCTGGAACCGGAAAATAAAGGGAAAAAGGATCCCCGTCATCGCGACTATCGACCTGCTTGCTTCCGAGAAATTCGGGACGGCGGTCTTTGCCGCGGACCCTGATTTAATGCAACTCGGGGCCCAGGCCGCAAACCTGATTGTTGAGCACTTTGAAAACAATATGCCAATGGAAAAAATCGGATTTGAGCCCACCATTTCAATAAAATCGACCTTGAACGAACATGTTGCAGGGGAGATTAGCTGGAAGCTCAAAAACGAAAAGCTCGGAAGGATAACAACAATCATTAATTACTGATCTGCCTGTCGGCAGATAAGTCCCACTAAGCTTTCGGCCGACAATAAATCGCTCAATGGGACAAACCTGCCTGTCGGCAGATAAGTCCCACTAAGCTTTCGGCCGACAATAAATTATCGTCCAAAAGCTAAGTGGGACTAAGGAGAAACGCATGGACAAGGTTTCACTAGTGCGCTGGCGCGCCGGACTGCCGAAGGCGATTAGGCAGGCCCTTAGGCAGGTTGGAATCTTTGCAGTCGTCATTGCGCTTTTTGCGGGCGGGTCCTTCGCGGACGACCAGCAAAAGGCCGAAGACGGGACCGCCCTCTCGCTCGCGGACCTGTTCAACATGGATGTGTACGGCGTGTCGAAGAAGAAGGAAACGGCCGATGAATCACCAATGTCAATTTACGTCATGTCGCGCTCCGATATGCAAACATGGGGCGTGCGCAATACGTTCGAGGCCCTTGGCCGCACGCCGGGCGTATCATTTTATAATACCGACGTGTACGGTCAAAACGGGGTCCTTGTCCGCGGGATGGGCGAAATCTGGCGGGTTGGATATGCGATAGAACTCATGCCGCAGCTAGATTGGGGCCAATCGCTGCTTTCAACCAATTTTCTGAAAAACATCGAAGTGGCGCGCGGTCCGGCCGGCCTGACCTGGGGCGGGTGCGCCCAGGCCGGTCTGGTGAATTTAAACATTCGCGACGATCTGAACGGAGGCCTCGGCTCCGTTGAATACGGCGAGGCAAATCGCCAGGTATATGAATACATGTACGGCAAAAAACTTCCGGGCGGAAAAGAGGGCGATAATTTTTTTGTCGGTTATCACATTGAAGGTCAGGACGCAATCGACCGCGACAACTCGAGGAGTGCGCTCGGCGGCGTGTGGAAGGAAAACGGCTTTTATGACTCGCAAAAGCTCCTCGCGAAAATCCAGTATGACGGGTTCAAGGCCCTGTTTTCCTATGAAGACCCGCGAAAACTGGCCCCCCATTCGTGGTTTATACCGCAAAGCGTCGCCGACCACGTCGATTCCTTCATAACGGTTGACAAAGGGTTTGGTGACGAGCTGAAGACCATTGCTTTCCGGCTGGAGTATAAACTGCCCATCAAGGGGATCGACTTGACAATTTACAATAATTACCTTTTGAAGGATTGGAGCCTCGTACCCATAAACAGGGATGAACCCGAATACACCTACTACGGTTTCAACGGCGAGGTTTTTCTGCTCGACAACAGGCTCGACGTCAATTTCGGCGGCGATGTGTACGGTATGAGCGATATGCGCGGCGATTGGCAGGATTCATGGAGCGTCGATTCCGCCGGTCTTGAAAACGGGGGTACGAATTTCTGGAGGACCGGCCAGCTTTACGATCAAACTTCCAACCTTTTCGTGCAGGCGCGGTATGTTGTTACGGACAAATTCAGCGCGCTTATTGGGGGGCGGATAGATTATGAACATTTGTACGGACCGGCAATGCGCCAGCCGATCGTCGATACAACGCACAATCCCGCGGACACGACTTACGGGCAGGACAAGGTCCGGGTGGAAGTGAGCGGCCCGCGAATCGGCTTGTTCTACAAAATCAATCCCGAAGTGCTGGTGAAATACGTGTTTAACCGTTCCTTCCGGCCCCCGAGCGGAAATGAAGTGTACTTCAGTCCGGGGCTTAAAACCGAATTGAACATGGCCAATGAGATCACCCTCAGCATGAACAAAGTCAACAAATTCGTGGCGAACCTGACCCTGTACGACGAGCGTTTGACCAATGCGATCGTACGCGACCCGACGGGATTTAACACCTTCACAAATGCCGGAAGCATCGTGTCGGACGGCGCGGAGCTGGACCTTAAATATTTCCCGGCGCATGGGCTGGAGGTCTACACCAACAGCTCGTTGTGCATGTCGAAAACGACGCAAAAAAACTTCGCGACCGACGCGGACTCGACCTTTGCCACGCTTTTCCAGCCGCTTTTTACCGGTACATTCGGCGCGACGTATGACCTCATGGACAAGGCGAAATTAAGCGCCGACGTGCGCACAAACCTCGGGATTCCCTATATGAAGCTCGATAGCGCAAGCGACCGGGCCAACGTTACTTTTGCCGACGTGTCAATCCAGTCGCACCGGATCTTTAAAGAGCATCTGGACCTAAGTTTCATCGCCCTCAATATTTTCAATAATAAAATCGGCGTTTCAAAAGGCGCCCCCTGTTTCGGGGAACACGCCCAGGACGCATACGGAACCATGACGCCGGAAGGCCGCAAGGCGTATGTAAAGGCAAATGTTTATTTTTGAGTTCCCTTCTCGATCAGGCCGTTGATTGTATTAATAAGTTCGATCGAGTCGAACGGCTTTTCGAACACCGCCGAAACGCCCATTTCCAATGCCTTCTCGCGGGAATTGGCCGCGTCATCGCCGGAAAAAAGGATCACCGGCGTTCCGGACAATCCGTTGTCGGCTCTAAGACGCGACAGCACACCCCAACCGTCCATTTGGGGCATCATAATATCCAGCAGAATAATATCGGGCTTCTCTCTTCCGGCAAGGGCGATTCCCTCCAGACCGCTGTTCGCCGTCACGACATCCATGTCGATGTGCTTGAGCAGGAGCGCGGTCGTCATCAGAATCAGGTTTTCATCGTCGATTATCAGAATTTTTTTTCTGCCCATTGGCGTTCCCGTTAAAGGTTGTGCGGGCAAAGCCCCCGCCCGGACCGCTTCAAAATAAATTATGCACATGGATTCGCATGCTCAATCGGTCTCCGAAGACGAATTACAATTCTATTGACATTCCAATAATATTATGATATGATAGTTATATAAAAGGCAAACGCGGCTTTTTTTTTGAGGAGTGCCATGCTCAAACGTTCCGAAGCCAGCTTATTGGAGCAAGCAAATTCAACCCGGTCCAATCTGGAAACGGCCGGGCATTTAAGCGTTTTAATGAAGGGAACATCGTACTTTTTTGAAATATTGAACGTGACGCACGTGCTGACAGAAATAAATATTTCTAATGAAAAACATGCGGCCGGTTGGGTGTTTTTCAAGGACCATGATCAGATGCTTTCACTTTTTGACATGCGAGAGAACGAACAAGGAAATTACAGGAAACCAGTCACGATTGTCATGGCGGAAGTTCTCAGCCACGGCTGCATTGTCCATATGGGTTTTATTGTGGAAAATAAGGGTCAATTCATTAAAAAACTCAGTAATTAAATCAAATTCCTCTCCGGCGCGAATTTCGTTTTTACTCCCACCCTGTTACAGTATTTTGCAATCGGACAAACGGAGCATTTAGGATTGATCGGCGTGCAGGTATTCTGGCCGAACGACACGAAGTAGGAATTAAAAGTCGTCCAGTATTGCAAGGGCAGGATTTTTCTAAGGGCCATCTCGGTTTCAAAAGGGTTTTTCGATTTTAAATACCCCAACCTGTTGCAAATCCGGTGCACGTGCACGTCCACGCACACGGCAGGCTTGTTAAAAGCGATCGCAACAACCAGGTTTGCCGTTTTCCTGCCGACGCCGGGAAGTTTTATCAAATCATCTACGGTATCCGGAATTTTTCCATTAAAAAGTCTATTGACCGTATCGGGGAGCCGCTTGAGCATTCTGGCTTTGGTAGCGTAAAAACCTACGGGATAAATTAATTTTTCGATAGTGGAGAGGGGAGTGTTGCGAAGGTCGGAAAAGGTATTAACGCGGGAAAAAAGCCTTTGCGCGGCCGCGGTCGTGGTCTGGTCCTTGGTCCGGGCGCTGAGTATCGTTGCAATCAGGACCTTAAAAGGGTCCTTTGTTTGCAGATGGATCAAATCAACAACGGGCATATGATGTTTCTTGAATTCTTTTTTGACGATCGCATATATTTTATGAATATCAACAAGCACTTTTGGTTCTTTTTCCATGGAATTAAATATATAATACTAAGGTATGGAACTCTTCATAAAAAAAACCGGCTTTCAAAGAATAAGCGCCCAGGTGCTTGTTATTTTACTTAATTCGTCGGCGCAAACCGGATATGGAGATGCTATACAAGGTTTTCCCACGATGCTCGAACGGCAGATGGTTGTCCTTACCGACGCATGCAGGATGGCCCCCACTCAATACCGCGACGCTTATGTCGGCGCATACGCGATTCTGGACCCGGCCGACTATCCCGCCGTTGCTCCGCTTTACTGGAACCCGCAATTGAACCGGTCCGCGCGGGACCATGCAATTGACATGGGAGATACCTGCGGGGCCCTGCAGCACAATTCATGCAACGGCACTTCCTGGGACGCGCGGATCAAATCTTTTTACACAAGCAGCTCCTGGATCGGGGAGAACATAGCCTACGGCGCCGCGGACCCGTTTGCCGCGCTCAACCTCTGGTTACTTGACATGCAGGCAAACGGCCAGCCCGCGGGGGACCTTACCTGGTTAGTGGACGCGGCGGGGGACTCTTCCCGGCTGGACGGCCATCGATGGAACATCATGTTTCAAACGTATCAGGAATTCGGGACAGGCTATGATTATGGCGCCAAAGCCGGTTCGAAATTGCACAATTTCTGGGTTCAGGATTTCGGGGGCGGAAAATCCGCGTATACGAACCCGATAGTGGCGGGAGGGCATTTTTTTATTGCGGCGGGGAAAACAACCTTTCTTGCCGATTTCTACGATCCTTCCGCTCAACCTCCGCGCAACGCATCGATTACGCTGGCCGGACAAACAAGCGCCATGACGCTGCTGATGGGAAACGCCTCACGGGGCACGTATCAGCTTGTTGTTGCCAGGGCGAACAATTGCCGGGCATATTATTTTTCATTCGTCGACGGAAACGGAAAAACCTGGAAATATCCGGAAGATGGGGCGCTGGTGACGTCGGGTGAGGGAAGCTGCACGCAGGAATATGTTCAGGCTGAAAGTCTTTCGGCGGGCAAAGCGCCTCTCCAAACGGGCCATAATTCCGGTTTTATCAAGTCAAAAATTAACAGGTCCTGTTTAAGCATTACTATTCAGGACCGGCATTATGTTCCGCAATGGTCGGCAGTCATCGATTGCAAGGGAAGAACGCTTTGCCTTTGGAAATGGGATTGTCCTTTGTGGGGCCGCGCGATGGCGGCCGAAGGCGGGTTTTCCCTGAATGTTCCTCTCAATAAACCGCTTGCTCAGGGTACGTATTTCGTGGCGCACTGTTTTTCCAGGGAAAACAGTATTATTGAAAAAGTAACGGTTCTTATCCATTAAAAATACTATTTTTAGAAAAGTTCATTTCATTCCTACAGGCATGCCTTCGCGCATCTGCGGATGAGGAGCATTGTTCGCATGATTATCCACTTGACAAAGAGCGCAACGCCCGCGGAAAAACAGGAAATTTTCAACAGGATCAAACAGGCGGGATTGGAGTATGAGGTTTCTCACGGGGCCACCGGGATCGACCTTATCGGCGTGCTTGGCGATGCGACGGGCATCGAAGAGGGCCGGTTCCTCGAACTCGACGGCGTGGACAAGGTCATCCGCATTTCACGGCCCTATAAGCTTGTTTCGCGCGAATTTTCCCCGGCGTCAAAAATCATCAAAGTCGGGGACGTTGAAATCGGGGGCCGAAGCGTCGTGCTCATGGCGGGGCCGTGCGCGCTGGAAAATGAAAAACAGATCATGACGATTGCGCACTATATCCATGCTTTGGGGATTCCCATCATGAGGGGCGGGGCGTACAAACCCCGCACGTCGCCCTACAGCTTTCAAGGCATGGGCATTGAAGGTATAATGTTGCTGGAAAAAGCCCGCGAAAAGTTCGGGTTGAAAATAATCACCGAAGCGACCGGCCTGCACCGCCATCTTCGGGAGGACGGCAGCAGGGAGGAAAAAAACGTCCTTGAAAACGTCATCGAACATGCCGACATCGTCCAAGTCGGGGCCAGGAACATGAAGTCCTACGGTTTTCTTCAGGAGCTTGCGTTGTTGACAAAGGATAATAAAAAGCCGGTATTGCTCAAACGGGGGGAATCTTCCACGATAAAGGACTTTCTCCTTGCCGCGGAATATCTGATCGCCAACGGCAATCCCAACGTGATACTCTGCTTAAGGGGAATCAGGACGTTTGAAGAAGAAAAATTCCAGCGGTATACCGCGGACATCGGCGCCATTGCGGTGCTTAAAAGAGAATCGAACCTGCCGGTCATTTTTGATCCGTCCCACGCGACCGGTTACCGGAGCAACGTGTATCGGGTGGGAATGGCGGCAATCGCGGCGGGCGCCGACGGGCTCATCATCGAGACCCACAACGATCCCGCGAATGCCCTCTGTGACGGGGAGCAGTGCGTGACAAAGGACCAATTGAAAAAAATCAAGGAAGACGCGGAGAAGATAAAGGCGTTGATTAGTTAGCCGCTCACTGAGCGAAGTCGAAGCGAGTAAGCGCGAGAATGCGTTCCCTTCGGCACTTCGGCCCTGCTCAGTGCAGCGCTTCGCTCAGGGAACGTGAGTAATTACACCTATTTTACATATGCGCCAAGGAGTGCCCAGTGAAAGAGAACAGACGGTTCAGACGCAGATCGCTGCTGTATCAATTGAAAGTGACCAACAAGAACACGGGCGAGGTCCTTGGAAAAGTGGCGAATATTACGCCCGACGGGCTTATGCTGGTGAATGCCGACCATACCGTTGATAATACAATGGTAACGCTTCGAATCGAACTGCCTGAATTGATTTTCGGGAAGGCCTATATCGACTGTGATGCGAAGTGTATGTGGTGCAGGCCCGGAATTGACAAAAAGCTGTTTGAGGCCGGGTTCCAATTATTGGAAATGGAAGAAACGGACATCCAGACCATCGTGGCGCTCATCACAAAATACAGGGTTCTCGACTGATGAGCATTGTCGCGGAATTCGCAAGCGAACTTCATGAAGCCCATCCATTCCCGCAAACACGCGTAATGCACCCTTTTTCCTGCCCGTCTTCCCAGGAAAAATTATATGACGTCAGGGTGTTCATATTTGACGTCTATGGAACGCTCTTCAACTACTGGAGATCTGAATTCGCCATGGATGCCACCAGGAACGCTGCCTTGCTTGAAGCATTCCGGAAGACCATTTCCTATTTCGGCATGGGGCCGTATCTGCTCGAAATGGACCCGGGAACTCCCGCCGAGAAAACATTATCGGATTTGTACCATGGGCTGATAACCCTCAAACAAAACCTGCTGGTTGAAAAAGAAGTCGAATTTCCCGAGGTAAGAATAGAAGAAGTCTGGACCGCCATTCTTCTGATGCTCAAGCGTCACGGATATGACTTTTCAAAAAAAGACTTGGGCACGGAGACGCAGCTTGCGCAATGCATCGCGTATTATTACAATTTTTTCGCTTTCAACCGGGGGCTTTATCCCGGCGTGTCGGACGCTTTAAGGGCCTTGAAAAAAAGCAATATGCATCTCGGCATCGTATCAAACGCGCAGTTTTATACGCCCATAGACCTTACGCTGTTTTTACGCGATCAGACCGCTGATGAAATCGATGATTTGGGCGAGCTTTTCGACGCCGACCTTATATTTTATTCCTTCGAATATGGCGCGGCAAAGCCAAGCCAGGTTCTTTTTCGCAAACTCTTCGACGCTCTGTATGAGTACCAGGTCCTTCCCTC
>JBAVGL010000367.1:0-2433 GCA_049684795.1 Chitinivibrionales bacterium
GCTCGATATGAGCCGATGATTAATCAGAATGGAAAGAAACCCAAGAATCTGTTGGGAATTAAGCCGAAATATGGAGCCAGGGACCCTTGATTTTATTGCATGTATCAGGTTGTTAAGGTTTTCCGCGGCCTCCGAAACGTCCTTAAGCTCTAAATTTTCTTTTTCTTTTATATTCTTCTTTGTTAAGCTCATCGATTTTGATGAGCTTACGGGAATGGTTATTGCAATAAAACAAGCATAGTGCGGGTAAAATTTACCGTTAAATGCATCGATAGTTGCGTCGTCCAAATATTTGATAAGAGGATTTTCGCATTCCTTCCTATATGGCAGCTTTTCATTAATAAACCTTTTTGTCAAATAAATCGAAACCGTGGAATTTGGAGGCATAACGTCGCAAAACACATCCATGAGTCTATCGTGCCCTGCCTGAATCACGTTATCGTCATCAAGCTCTGAGACCCTTGTTTCAAGAATCGCGGTTAATTGTGAAGGGTCCTGGGACACAATAAAATCCCGAGACACTGCTACATAAGGAAGAAAATCTCCTAAGGTTTTAAGTCGTCCTTGGATTGGAAGGCGTTCCATCATCATAGCTCAAGGGCCTTCCAGATAAGCATATGCATGAAGTGCTCAAATAAAAGCGTATAGCGCTCGCCATAAGGGTCATTGCCCGGAAACATGCTTATATAGCTCGCTCTGGTTGTATTCGTATGACAATAGAGGGCCACATTGTTTTTTTCCATGCAAGAATAAAATTTCCCCATCTTTTCATTGAGGCTTTCCATCGAATCTGAAAACAAAAGCCATGTAACGTCTGCATAGAATATTCGACCGCCTCTTGGCAATATCTCGGAAACGTTATGAACGAGCGTATCAACGCTGAATTCATTTTTTTTAGGAGAATGTTTTTTTTCGGTGAGCGCTTCAATAAGTTTTGCATTATCAATCGTTCCGACTTGAAGTAGTCCCCTCCTTTTCATAGAGGGATTAATCAGCACTATTCTTTGAAGAAAAGTGTGGTCGCTAAGGCATTTACGCGTTTGCGGAATAACGGTCATGTTGTTGAGGCTTGTCATGGTCCCAAAGCGCGATTGCCCTAATTTAAGGTAGGACAGGTTGGTTCGGATAGGTATCGAGTGAATGATGTTGCTTTTTAATTCAAAATCTACCAGAATATGGGGCAAGTCTGATGAAAGATAATCCGTTTCCTTTGTTTCCATTTTCGATGCCACGCGCGAAATTGAATCATACGCCATATTCATAAGAGAGGACATTGCTTTAAACTGAATTTTAACAGGGTTAAAATTAAACTCTTTGAATATTGACGAAGGCGTAGAATTCTCGTATTCAATTTCTTTCCTTATGGAAATGAAATAGTGCTCGTTTTTTGGTTCGTGATATCGGTAAATCTGCATGGACGTGCCATATTCCATTGCTTTTATCGCTTCCGTAATAGATGCAATATCTATGTGATGTACAATAAAAAACCTGCACATGCTTCCATCGTTATGAATGTACGCCGGAATTTTTGCCTCGTAATATGTCTCAATAGGGAAAATGCTTCCGATTGGCACAATTCCGACCGTACTTAAATCCGCATTAGGTAAATCGCTGTGTGATATTGTTTTCATTTTTTATTTTGGATTCAGCGGTGGTATTGCCCGACGAATCTGCCCGATCAGCGTTGCAGGTATTTTTATTGATTCAAGGAGAACCGAAATGAAGTTCTCCTCGAATTTCTTTGAGACTTTTGGATACGCTATTACCCCTACAATCCAAAGCATAAAGCCGAAATAAGAATACGGTGAAGGAATTATCGTGATAAAAAACACAATAAATAGGGCCAATGCCCACTCAATCTGAGTAAGTCCGAAATACCTTGGATTGCCGGATATAATAGGACAAGTCGTCTTCATTTTGATCTCAACCGAACTTGATTCCAAAAAGGGTATCTGCAATAGTAGGAACAAAATTAAGCCCTATTGCAATCAGAATTATTGCAATGACACCGATCCAACCGCCCGTCCGGTCCTCCCCTTGCCCTTTGGTCGCAGTTTTAAAAGCGACAATAGCCGCCGTTATTACTAAAATGGCCTGCATTATCCATTTGGCGACCCCCCAGATTGTTGTAAAGGTGTCGGAAAGTCCGGACGTTATTACCGTCGATGAAACAGCACCACCTGAAGTGGTTTGCGCAAACGCTGATATAGCATAAACTGACAATATCACGGATATTGTTTCGATGATTGATTTTTGTTTTTTCTTGAACATACTTTCCTTTCTTTTTTTATAAGTTTTTGCTGCCCATTTTAATTGAACTTAAGTCCCACTCTATTTTTGCCGGCCTCTTCGATTAAGACAAGTTTTGAATCGTATTTGCTCCCGTTTTTATTACTTACGAACCCTTTTATTATTGGCGTTTCTCCTTTTGTT
>JBAVGL010000368.1:0-1519 GCA_049684795.1 Chitinivibrionales bacterium
CGAAGCGGCGGGATAAACACCACGCTTATCATCGACGCCCCGGATTGCGGCCAGGACTTGAACAACGGTTCTACCCTGATAAAATATGCGATGACCGTTTTCAACAGTGATCCGAAAAAGAACTGCCTGTTTACCGTGCATTTGTACGGTGAATGGTGTCCCGGCGGAGGTTCGACCCCGTCCGTGGGTTTACCCGCCATTAAAAATGCCGGAATACCATTTATCGTCGGAGAATTCGCGGACCAGAGTTCTGCGGGCAATCTTGATGAAAAGTCGGTCATGAGCACCTGCGAAACGAACAAAATAGGATGGATGGCTTGGTCGTGGAAGGGAAATAACGAGCCGGTGATCGATATGTGCAATGATTGGGCGGGGACGAGTTTAACTACCTGGGGTCAGACGGCCATTAACGGGGCCTATGGCACAAAAACAGCCACCACGTGTTCGGTCTTTACAGGCAATACCGATACTCATGCCCCTGAAAATGCGTCAGTCACGGGACCCGATATCCATGTATCGCTCAACCCTTTGCTTAAAGGTGTTGTCAATGTTGAATTGCGCGGCCTTACCGGAGTGACGGTCATTAAAATAATCGACATAAACGGCAAGCTTGTCCAGGAACAGGCTTCGGTTAACAAGCAGAACTTTCAGTTGAACACTCACGCTGATTCCGGGGTATTCATAATCAAGGTTATTAACGCGCAAAAGACCTTTGCCAGGAAAATTTTTGTTCGGTAGGGTGTGGAAATTTTTGGGGAATCAGAACTGGCCCATTTTACGCAAACTCTGAACGGTACGAAGCGCCAGCTTATCGCCGGGATCCTTGCGCAGGGCGGTGGCAATCGATTCTCGCGCCTTTTCATAGTTTCCGACGCAGGTATAAGCCACTCCCAGGACCGAATAGATCGATTGATAGTCGGGAAAGTTTCGCTCCACCTGTTCCAGTTCCTGAATGGCCCCGGGGAGATCGTTAGCCTGCCGGCGGAAATCGGCCAGATAATAATGCGGGTAGGGCAGCTCCGGATCAAGTTCGGATGCTATCTTGAAATACTCACGGGCCTCGGTCATCCTTCCGCCCTCATTATAAACCATGGCCAAATGAGTATAATCACGGACCGAATGAGGGTGCAGAGCCACGATCGCGCGGAGGCATTCTATTGCCTTGTCAAAGCGTCCTTGTTCGCGGTAGCATGCGGCCAGATGGTCAAGAAACTCATAATCTCCGGGAAAGATCCGCGCAGCCTTTTCAAGGGTTTCGATGACATAATTTTTATCCTTCCCGAAGTTCTTTTCCCACATCGCGCGCAAATAACATTCCTCGGCGCCCAGGTATTTTCTTATTTCGCCGGAAACATGCGCATTCTCCGCCGAATCTCCAGTATTGACAAGAAACCCGTCAATGTTCCTGGTCTGGGCGATCATCCAATTCATGATATCCCTTCTCAGACCAATATCGACCGTCCTGCTGAATTCCGGCCATGGGTTGTTGTCGGTAGCCGGCGGCACATCGCCTAGGGAC
>JBAVGL010000369.1:0-2973 GCA_049684795.1 Chitinivibrionales bacterium
GGCGAATACCTTGCGTCAACGCGACCTGAAAACCAAACGCGCATTCGCCGAGGCGAACTCAAAGGCGATGTACAAGGAAAAAATCCACGCCGCGGTTATTGCAAACGGCCAATACGACCCCTATACAAAGGATGCGCTTCAATGGGAACTCATCAGCACTTGGAACGCTAAAAAAGCAAAAAACGGGCTGGACAATTATCGCGACAAATTCCTTCTCATGCCCACCGTCGACCATGTCGACCCCGAAGGCGAGACCCTGGAATTTGAAATCGTTTCGTGGCTTGTAAACGACTGTAAAAGCGGGCTTAATCCAACCCAATTCGTCGATCTGTGCAAAAAGATCACCGTCAATTGCGGATGAATTTATTCAGGTGTTTTTCGGGCGCACATCAAAACCGGCGTTTATTATCGTCCGTTTTCCTTCAAATCAAGGGCCGTAATTAATTGCGCCGCTTTTCGCGCCCCGTCGGTATGGATGGGCTCATAATCGACGGCCTTGCCTATGGCGCCGATGATCTTTTCCGCGAGTTTCTCCGGCGTGGTTTGGGAGAAACGCATCCGCTGACCCGCCCGGTGCCTTGCTAAACGTGAAGCTACGGAGATCTCCTGTTCAAAGTGCCCTTCAAGGGGAAAATACAGGAACGGCCGCATGAGGGCGGTAAGTTCGAGCGTTGACGTGCCGCCGCCCTGGACGATGGCCAGGTCGCACGCGGCGAAATATTCATACAGCTCCGGAATAAATTGTTTGATCTCAACCCCCGGCGGGACCTTTAAGGAACCTGGAGATATGCGGGGACCGCACACCAGAAGCATTCGTAAACCGGGTATTTTCGCTTTCGCCATTTGATACGATTGACCGCACAGCTCGAGCAGGTCCTTGCCTACCGAAGTCCCGCCCACGGAACATACGACGAAGGGCTCCTCGCCATATCCAAGCTTTTCACGAATTATCGAACGGTTGGAATATTCCTTGGGATCAAACCCCAAAACATAGCCCAAAAAGGTATAATATTTTTGTGCGTGGAGACGGCGGTTTGGCAGCATAAATCCGAATTTCTTGTCGGGCACGTCCTCCGGTTCGCCGATGAAGAGCGCAAGGTTCCTCCCGCCGGAAAGCAGTTTGCGGTTTCCCTCGACCCATATTCTATTCCACATATACGCACTGAACCGGTCTAAAGGATTTATTGATAAAGAGTCAATGCCGATAAAATCGTAGAGCATCACGAAAGGCTTTTTATTCAGCTCGGGCCTTTTTTGCTGGGCCACGGACAAATCGTACGTTTCGTCGCCGATGACGATATCATAGTGTCCTTTTGAAGTGACCCGTTCAAAAATTCGAACGTTTGTGGTCCATGATTCCCGCGCATTCGAAAGATATTTCAGGATTTCCAGGCGATAACCTTTCGCCGCATTTTCGGCGGCGGACGTCTCGTCAGCGTAATTTTCCGCTTCGGGCAGCAGCGTTTCTCCGGCTTCTTTTATCACCAGGCTCGCGGGACTCGAGGCCAGCCAGGATATTTCCAGCCCTGGATTTACCGTGAGCAACTCCCGTGCTATCGCTAAATCCCTTTTGATATGGCCCAGGCCCACCGACCCGCTGATAAATAAGATCTTTTTTATGGAACGTTCCCGCTCTTTTCCGAACGGCGGAGATCCCGCGCTTACACCTTCTTGTAAACATTCAGGCCGATTTTTATTTCATCTTTTTCCGGTATGGATACGTTGCCTTCCGTTGTAGCGATTATAACGCTCTTGCCGGAGGACGATTTGCCGAAATCCTTTGAGATATCAACCGTTATGGTCAACATGTTTCCGGTCAGCTTTATTTCGCAGTTTTTCATGCAAAATGCTCCTTCTTATTTTTTTTGACCCGATTCCCTCAGCCTTTTCTTGGCCTCTCTCTTGCCCATTTTCCGCGCGAGCAGCAAATTCTTTAACGTGGCCGGGCGCAGTCTAACTCTGCCATCTTTTTTTTCCATCGCGAATACCGCTTGTGAAGAGACGCCAAGAAGGCTTGCGAATGAATTCTGGGAAAGACCCAGCCTGGTCCGGAGTTTGCGTATTCCTTTTGAAAATATCCGTACTTTCCCCGAAGCTTCGGGGCCCGGCTGCGGCATTTGCCTTTGAATGGTTTTTTGAAAAGAAAGCAGTTGTTTGCTTTCCGATTCAAGGGCCGCGATTTTTCTCTTAAGGTCTATGACAGTTTTCTTAAGAGAAACATTGCTGTCATGAACGCGAATCAGGGAATCTTTTATTTCTCTCCGGCTTATCCGGCCGATCTCGGCCTTCAGGACTTGGGCGATATTGGGCATGGAAAAATCCTTCCTTTGAAGATGGGAATTTATTCGCACTATTTAAAAATAATTTGTTTTCTTCCCAAGTACACTTATTTTGTCAGGCGCTGCGCTCGGCGTACCGCAGGGCCTTTACCAGCCAGGCGATTGTTTCGCCGAGGTCCTTCATGTTTGCCAGGGCTTCAGCGTCTTTTTCAACATCCCCTTTTGCCAATCCAACGCCGAAATTCCAATACGTCGATCCCGGAATAATCATCCTTGAAATCAAAAACATGTGGTTGATCGAATCCAGAACGCTGGTGGCGCCGCCCCGCCTGTGGACGACCACGCCTGCGCCGATCTTGCGCGCAAACAGGCGGCCGTTACTCCCCGCCACGAACCCCGCGCGGTCGATTAATGCCTTCATTTCCGACGTCATGCCGGCAAAGTAGGTCGGCGAGCCAAGGATAATGGCGTCCGCTTGTATCATTTTGGCAATGCATTCATTGACCATGTCCGAATCAATCGCGCATTTTTGATTTTTGTTTTCCCTGCACTTGAAGCATGCTATACAACCGCGAATAGGTTTCCCGCCGATCTGGACCAGCTCCGTTTCTATCCCCGCCGCGCGGATGGGTTCGAGAACTTTATTGAGGAGGATTTCCGTGTTGCCTCCCGTGCGGGGGCTTCCGTTAAACGC
>JBAVGL010000370.1:0-11596 GCA_049684795.1 Chitinivibrionales bacterium
CTGTCGTCCTGCCGTCCCACCAGAGCTGATAGGGCGTCATTTTAAAAGGGCCCTGTAAAACCACGCCGCATACCTGCTCCCCGACAATGTTGTAAATCCTGATTTTAACGTTATCGAGGCGCTGGTCTTGCATGTCAACCATAAACGAAATGCAGGTCCCCTTCGGCGCGTTGTTTCCAAGCCGCTGCGCGAGCGAGGGGAAGTCCGACGCGCTTTTGTCCGGTGAAAACGGGTTGGGCAGGATGGAAAAGGTGCTGGTCAGATCGACCGACTGGGTAAGCACCGCGTACCTTGAAAAATGGGGGACGTTGGCGCTTACCGTTTTGCCGTCGATGCTTGCGGTGGAATTGGCCAGCGGCCTCCACTGGAGGCTGTCGGGGTTCCACAACCCGACGCAATACTTGTGACCCGCCATCGGCGACCCTGTTATGTCAAGAACCAGCCGTATGCTGTCGACGCCCTGCGTCTGAAAGACCACGCCGTTAAGTTCGCTTATATCAAACGCGGAGCCGACGACCGTGTACTGCCCCGATGACAGTTCGAGCTGGTTTTTTAATTGCGGGGCCGCTATTTCGAGCAGCCCCGACTTGCCGGCGGGAACGGCGCTGTCGGGGAAAATGACCGTGCAGCCTTCCAGGTTGCTTACCGTGTCGGGACGGCTGCCGGCCGCGAGAATATTCTCAACCTCCAATCCGAATTCCTTGTCGTTGGGTCCTCCCGCGTTATATTCGCCCGTGATCCCGTTTGCCTGCGCAAAGATCCTGACGAATCCGGCAAAAGAAGCCGAAGGCTTGAAAACGCCCGAAGCGCTCATGGCGCCGGCCTGAATCGGCGAAATGCTCCATTGCGGGGAAACCGTCACAACGTTATTATGGGCGTCCTGGCCTGTGGCGATGAACTCGGCCAGGGAAAGCGTTGACGTCGTTATCGGCAGCGGACTACCGGCGTCAATCCTGCCGACGGTGACGCCGGTCAGCGGTTTGCTTGACACATTAAAATACAGCGCCGCTTCCGGGTCGGGCGCTAAAAGCGGCCCGACGCGCTGGAGCGTCGTGTCGATGGTCGCTTGCAGCCGGACGGGCGTCGCCGAAGAATCGGAACCCGTCGCAATGACGATCTGGGCGCCCGTTGAATCAATGAAACGGGTGCCGTTCGGCGCGTTGACGAGCCTCCAGCGGACCGCGGCTTCGGGAATGATCTTCGGGGAAAACGCCGAACCCGCGTATCCCTGAAGGCTTATTTGAATCTGGCTCTTCGCGGCAAGCATCATCGTATCATTGGACGATGGGACCAATTGCAGCTTCGACAGCCTGCTTGTGTCGGGGTTGACATAGGTGTTAAAGGTCTGGGCGGAATATCCGTAGACGTCGCTTTTGCGGTACGTTTTGAAGTAATAGTTTAAAATGCTCCCGTCCTTGGGCGGCCTGAATTTAAAGGTATAGGAAAGGGAGCGGGATTTGTTCACCAACGCGGAATAGCCCTGGGCGTTTATGTCCCTGAAGTAAAGCGAAGCGGAATCCATCGTGTCCGGCGCGTACACGCGCAGAGCCGCGCTGACGGAATCGTTTTTGATGTCAAGGGTTTTCGGGGTCTGGTTAACGACGGGAAGATCTATGCTGTCCACATGCAGGATTTCCGCGTTTTGCACGGTAAAGCCGTGGTACGAAAGGTCGATGATGGAGTCATTGGTATCAATGACCGCCTTGGCGGCCGCGATGATATATCCGCCCGCCCCGGCGTTGGTCAACGATTGGCCGGCCCTGATATTTTCCTGAAGCGGCGACAGTATTTTAATGGTGGCGGTGGTATCGGCGCCTTTGTTGACGACCCAGCGTATGGTTTTTTTGCCCGGACTCATATAGACCGTAAAGCTCCCCGCGACCGCACTGCCGATCGTTGTTTTTCCCCGGGAAATGGAAATCGTGTCCTTGACATGGACGGAATCCATGAAATAGCCGGAAGCGCCCGCGCCGATATACATGGTCCCGTCGGGAAGATCGCGGACCTCAAAATAGCCGTTTGCCTGGCTCGTGGCCGACGCAACGACCTGGTTTGTCCGCGGGCTTAAGAGGGTGACCGTGGCGTTGCCGATTGCCGCCCCCCCGGGGCCGCTCATGACCACGGTCCCGGTAATCATTCCCAGGCTTTGCAGGGTATCGTTATAGGTCATCGTCGAGCCGGGCTTTGTGGAGTCGGGCAGCACTTCGGTTTTTGAAACAAATCCTGCCGCGGAGGCGCTTGACTTCAAACGCCGCCCCCCCGTAACGCTTATCCCGAAATTTCCGTAGGTGGCGTCGGAAAGCGTGCTGAAGGTATCGGGAGGGGTTTTACCGGAATCGATAAACATGATAGAAGCTTTCGTGATCGGAGCGTACACTTCGGAATTGCCTACCCAGGTTGCTCCTACGACATCGCCGGATATCATCGCGGCCCCCGATGCCATCACTATCGACAGTTGCATCGAATTCGAAACGGTGATTTGTTTGTTGAATGACGTAAACCCGACCTTTGAGGCCTGCACGGTATACGTGCCCGGGCTCAGCGAGAACGAGAACGCGCCGGTCTGCGGCGTCGACGCCAATTCTCCCACGATTTGACCGCCGTCGTTGAGCGCCTTGACATCTGCGCCAAGCAACGGCTGGTTGTTTTGGTTGGAAACCGCTCCCGACAGGGTAAACGGGTTGATCGCCAGCGCGATATTTCCGAATGAAAGGCTTTGGCCGTAGGTGACCGGCGCCGCTTTCGGCAGCGATGTCACGTACCCCGTTTTTTGCGCCCAGATCGACCATGAGGCCGCGTAACAATCTTCAATAAAATTTCCCAGCGGATCGGTCTGGGCGGTCACCGTGTCGTTTCGGTCGGACACCGCATAGACGGTTGCAAGGTTGATGCCATTATTCGCGTTATCGACGACTTTTCCGAACACCGTGGCATCGGGCCGGTTGAGGTAGAACGTATCGAGGATTTTTGCGCCGGAATCGAGCTGGATTGTTTTTATCAGGGATTGATACCCGCTTTTTATCGCGGTGATGCGATACGCGCCTTTTGGGCGTTCGCGGTTGAGATATCCATTATTGTCAGTATAGAACAACAGTGGCGCCTCCAAAGATCCGCTCAGCACCTCCACCTGCATTTCAACGATTCCGACCGGCGATATGATGGTGTCCTTTACCGTGCCGGAGGACGACGTCGTCGTCGAGATTATTTTTTCTTTTGAGTACAACGTCATCGTTCCGGTCGCCGGATCGGTATAATCGAAGCCGGTCGTGTCTCCGGATGTGCTGGCGCCCTTGGAGTCGATGGCAAACACCTTCCAGGTATAATGGTTTTTTGTCAGGACCGAATGCGCGTTAATGGCGATGAAGCCCGTGTCGGCGGTGTCGATGACGCCGTTGCCGCCGGCAAAGGTCCCTGCCGTCATCTCGTTCGACCAAACGGCCATCTGCGCGTTGACCTGCTGGAGCCCGGAGCTTATGTAGAGGTAAATCTTGTAGGTGTTTGCCTTCGGGTCAAGGTGCGTCCATTTGAACGTGACGATGCTGTCTTTATCGGAAGTCAAGGTGGCGTTGACCGGGGAAAGGTTCTTCGGCTTGGCGAGAGGGGTTCCCTTGACCGTAAAAGTCATGGGGAGCCCCACTTTGGAGGACGAATACAACGGGTTGTCGGCATAGGTGTTCAAGACGACCCAGAAGTAGGTTTTTCCCGGGGAAAGCGGGGGCGGCGCGGCCGTCAGCATGCCTGAAGGGTCGGGCGTCCCGTAGACGATCTGCGTGTTGGGCGTGATCGCCTGCCAGCTGATGCTCAGGCCCTTCACGTTGACCTGGCTGGTTCCCGAGCTTGAATCGGTCGTGATGCTCAGCGGCTCGTCGGACAATATCAGGTCGTAGTACGGCACGCCGGGATTGGCCTGCCATTGAAACGTGGGGGTCAACTGGGTGATCGTGTCGGACGGCGCCAGGGCGGTCACCGGGGTCGGGGTTTCGATGGCCATGGTCATTTCATTCGACACGAGCGTTGTGTCTTTCCCAAGAATGGTGGTTTTCAGCGCCACGATGAAGTAAAACAGGCCGTACCCCATGCTTGACTGATCGGACGCCTTGAACACGATCCTCCTCTGCGGGATCGTTCCGGGGACATAAATATTATTTTGATAAATTTTTGAGCTGTCGGGCTGCGCTTGAAGGTAAAATTTATTGACCTGATAATGATAATTTGAAAGCACGGAGCCGCCGGGGGAGCGGTCGAAATAAATGGTCCCCGAGTCGGGCGCCACGTACGCGGTCTGGCCGGGCAGGCTTGGCCGGGCAATCCCCGTCCACCCGATGGTGTCGAGGGCGCTTGAGGCCTTGACCGTCTGGGGGAAAATAGTCAGTAAATACGGCGTTGACTGCTGCGCGTATATCGCACCGGCGAACGCAACCATGCAAAGCAGAACGATTCGTTTCACCATCATGGAAATGTCCTTTCGACAACCACTGGCAATAAGCAATCTATTTTTAGAAATTTCATTTTCAAAATCCTGATAATCCTGGATATCGTGGGTATCCTGATCAGAAGTGATAAATAATCCCCGTCTTCAACGCCGGAAGGGGCAGCAAATCCAATTCAAAACCAAGTTGTGTTTTTTCCCCGAGCGCCGCGCCCAGGTTCAAAATCGGAAGCATCGCCGCATCGCCCCATTTTAATTGTTTCAAAGACCCCGTAAAGGCGTTTCCCAGAATGTGCTTCTGGTCATTGACCCGTATGTCCATCGAAAAAACCCCCATGTTCAAAAAGGCGGAATACATGTTGATGTTGAGCATTATAACATTGTCAAGAGTAATGCCGACGTCCAGGTCCACCGTTTTTTTTACGCCGCCGGTGCTCAGGGACTCCGCATGCGCATGGTACAACTGGATATCGCCGAAAATCTTGGTGTACGACAGCCTGATTTTCTGGGGTATGATATCGAAGGAAAGCGTGTGTCCCGACGGCAGCTTGAATTCCGCGTCCTCGTTCGTTGAATACCCCACGCTGTCGGTTTTTCCCTGTTGCAGGTCGTTGAGCATGTTCGAGGAAATAAGCCTTTGCGGGTCCGTGAGGTCCGGGCTTAGCTGGAACGTTTGCGGATTAATAAAGGTGGGCAATCGATAATTCGCCGTGAACGATCCCTGGGCCTTGGTATCGATCCCGAACCTTGACGTCTCCGTAAACCGCCACAATTGAATCCCGAAGGAATAGGACCAGGCTTCGGCGGAATAATGCCCGCTTGCCTGGCCGTACAATGTCTGGTGGGAATAATTAATGTCCTTTTCTATGGAAAGGGACGAGCTGCCCAGGCCGCCTAATCCCGCGGCCGAGCCGCCGCCGTTGTCCGTGGTCTGGTCGACCTTGACGTTCCCTAAAATGTCGGCGTCCATGTTGGCAAGCATGTCGATCTGAAAAATGTGCCGGTGAATGTTAAACGCCATGACAAGGTTGTTGCTTGCTTTATACGCGTACCCGAAGGTCATGGTTTCCCATCCGAGGGACGCTTCGATCGGAACGTTGACTGCGCCAAGCATTTTAAGGGCGATGTTTTGCGTCGACCCCGCGCTTTTCATGGTCGTGTCGTACCCTATCATAATGTTGGTGTTGCCCAAAACGTTCATGTAATCCAGATACACATTTTGAATATTTGAAAAAGTTGCAACGCCCCCGAGCATGGGCACGTCGACCCGGATCGTGGTGTTCGGATATTGCTGGGCCGATGCCTGGGGCTGGAACGTTCCGCCTTTCGCGGGGTCCTGCGAGAGCTGTTTGGACATTTGCGCCCAGATATTGTCGGCCGTGGACTTTGGGACAAGCCCATCCTGTTCAAAAGGGATATTAACGCCTATGTAGCCTTTCGCAAAATCAAACGACACGTCGGTGGGCGGCCGCAGCAGGTCGTAATTAAAGCCGATGGTGATTTTTGCGTTGAGCGACGGAGGAGTCACGCTGGCATTCAGGTCGTTCGGAACCTGCCCCTGCGCGAAGTAGAAGATTGCGCATACAAGCACGACCGGGCCCGCGAAAGTTTTTTGTACCGTCATATAACAACCGCCCTTCTAAAAAAGCAAGGGAAAGTAACAATGGTTATTATATACCCATCGATTTAAAAATGTCAAGGAGAAAGGAGAGCAAAACGGGGGTGTTTACGGATAAAAAGCGATAGTAATTTTTGCCGCGAAGGGTGCCGGATTAAAACAGGGTCCCTATTTCAAATGCGCCGGTAATTCCCGCGCAAAAAGAAGCGTTATTTCTTCGGCCGAACGCTTGCAACCTTCCGCGGAAAGGGTAGTGCAGAACTGTTCATGGTCCCGTCCTTTCCGGTACGCGGGTTCCCGGAGCGGATGCGCGGTGTACCGGGCCATCAAGGAAATGTCCGACGACACCAAGAGCGAGGACTGGTAATAATAAAGTTCCGGGGAATGCTGAAGATACAGCGAGCTTCCGAGGATTTTTTTCCCGTGTATCGCCAGGTCGCTCAATCCCGCTTTTTGAATGGATAGCGATCCGTCCGGATCGAGCAGTGATATCATTCCGTCGTGTATTCTTGAAAAAATCTCCTTCGGGCCCCTTAGCGCGCCGCGTTGTCCCACCACGATGGTGATGACCATGCCAGGAGAAAGCACAACAACCCCCCCGCCGCTCCGGCGGAGCGAAACGGCCACGTTGTCGCGAAGGCAAATGTCGGAATAAATTTCCTTATCAGGTTTACAGGCGGGGCCGTACACCACTTCAACGGCCCCTTGCGCGTAGGTCAACACGAATGGTTTTGGGCGCAAGGCGCCGTACAGGAAAAGCGCGTCGTTTTTCCGGGGCGGATCAGGAAATCCGGGTTTGGAAAAACTGGGCGAGCTGGCCGAGAATGTATCCTCTTTTATCAAGATATTCGATTTCGTGACATGCCTTTTGAATGAGATGCTGCGCATAGCGTTTGGACTCCGCCATTCCGCACACCGATGGAAACGTCATCTTGCCTTTCTCCCTGTCGCTACCCGCATCTTTGCCGAGCTGCTCGGTCGTGCCTTCCTCGTCCAGAATATCATCGACCACCTGAAACGCAAGCCCAACGCAATCGGCGTAGGCCGAAAGCCTCTGAATGTCATGCTCCGGCGCGTTTGCCAGAAGCGCACCTGTCCGCACGCACGCGCGGATAAGGGCCGCGGTCTTGTTTTTATGGATATATTCCACGGTTTCCCTGGCGGCCGGCTTGCCTTCCGACTCGATATCGACCACCTGCCCGCCGATCATTCCGCTGGCGCCGAGCGCGCTCGCCACCTCCGCGACTATATCCGCCCGGCCCGTTTTTGCAAGGCACTCGAAGGCGAAAATGCACAGCGCGTCCCCGCCGAGGACCGCGATGCCCTCGCCGAAAACCTTGTGCGCGGTCGGTTTCCCGCGCCTGAAATCGTCGTCGTCCATGCAGGGCAGGTCGTCGTGGATAAGGGAGAAGGTGTGGAGCATTTCGATGGCCGCGCACGCCAGAAGGGTCTTTTGGTCGCCGAATGTGCCGCCGCAGGCCTCGTGGGCCGCCATGACGAGCGTCGGCCTGACCCGCTTCCCGCCCGCGAAAATACTGTACCGCATCAGCCTGTGGATCGATTCGGGATAGGTTTTCTCCGGGGGCAAGAGGCGCTCCAGCGTAGTGTCGGTCAGTTTCGCGACGGACGCCATATAGGCTTTCAAATCAGTCATCGGAAGGCCCTTCTTCATCAAGGGCGTCGGGGCCGCTTCCGAGGATTTTTTCGATGAATTCGCCGTTTTCCCCTTTAAGGAGCTGCTTTAATTTTCCTTCGGCGCTTTTCAAATGCGTATCGCAGACGCGCATCAAGGCCACGCCCCGCTCGAAGTTCTCCAGGGCGCTTGACAGGGTCAGATCATCGCGTTCCAATCGTCCGATGATCTTCTCCATTTCCTTGAGCGCGTCTTCAAAGGTAGTTTTTTTTTCGGATGCCACAGTTTCTCCCGTTCATACCAAAACTACTATCCGCAAAGAGGGCAACGCAACTTCTCCAACGGCGCCGTTTGCTTTTATCATTCAACGGACTCCTTGATTTCAGCCGTGGCTCTGCCTTTAAAAAACCTGATGTCAACGCGGTCGCCTTTTAACGCCTGCGAAGCGCTTTTTATCGCTTTACCTTCGGCATTTGAAACGACGCTGTACCCCCGCGCCATGGTATTGAGCGGGCTGAGCGCGTTAAGCCGTGAGGAAGCATGCATGGCGCGTTCCGTAAAATTCTTGAACGCATGGTAAAACGAGCGGTTAATGCCGCCGGACAAGGTGTCCGTCGTCTGGCGCGCTTCGCGGACGATGCCCGCTACCCGCGTAAGACCCGGCCGCTCCGTCAAACTTTGATAAGCATTTTTAGCGTTTGAATAGCATTTAAAAAAACGGTCCGTCAATTGCCGCGCCCGCGCGAGAAAGTAGCGGCGGTCGTGTTCGTCGTCGGCAACGGCGATTTCCGCGGCCGCAGAAGGCGTCGGCGCCCTGACGTCGGCGACAAAATCCGAAATGGTAAAATCGATCTCATGGCCGATTGCCGAGATGACCGGAATGGCCGATTCAAAAATGGCCCGCGCCACGACTTCCTCGTTGAAGGCCCACAGGTCCTCGATCGAACCTCCGCCCCGGCCCACGATAATGCAGTCGACCATTCCATAGGCGTTCATATCGCCGATTGCCCGCGCTATTTTTTCCCCCGCCTTTTCACCTTGGACCGGCACGTCCATTAAAACAATGTCGATGCGGGGAGAACGCGAAAACGCCACTTTGACGATGTCCCTGATTGCGGCGCCCCGCTTCGAGGTGATGACGCCGAGCGTTGAAACGTGTTCCGGGAGCGGCCTTTTTCTGGCTGGATCGAACAGGCCTTCGGCCTCAAGCGCAAGCTTCAGCTTTTCAAAGGCTATGTGCAGCGCGCCGAGCCCGGCGGGCTGCATTTTATGGAGGTCAAGCTGGTAATATCCTCCCTTGGTGTAAACCCTAAGCGTCGCGATGACGATGACCTGCATGCCGTCTTCGGGCGCAAAGGCCAGATCGTCGGCCACGTTTTTCCACATGACCGCGGGGACCTGGCTTTGCGCGTCCTTGAGCTTGAGGTAGCAGTGCCCGCTGGACGCCCGCTTGAAATTCGAGATTTCGCCTTCCGCCCAGACAAGCGTGTTGCCCGCCTCGATGACGGCCTGCACGCCCTGGTTGATTTCGGTTATCGTGTAGGGTTTTTCCGCCTTCTGCGGCGGGACGAACGCGAACGCCGCGCCGTTCATGGGAATGTTATCCTCTCGTAAATCCGCGCGATCGAAAGCGACCTGCCGGTCGCGTCATCGATTTCAAGGGCCACGGCGTTGAGCATGGGGCGGCCTGCGGCGGGTTCGAAGCGCACGTGCGTCTGCAGGAGGAACCGCTTGACAACTGCGTCTTTTTTCATGCCTATGACCGACTCTTCCGGGCCGGTCATCCCGACGTCGGTGATGCTGGCCGTTCCTTTTTCCGAAACCGATTCGTCGGCGGTCTGCACGTGCGTGTGCGTGCCCAGGACCGCGCTTACCCTTCCGTCAAGATACTGGGCCATTGCCTTTTTTTCGCTGGTCGCCTCCGCGTGGAAATCCACGATAATGCAGCGGGTTGCGGCCGTCATTTCGTTTATGGCGGCCACTGCCGACCGAAAGGGGCAGTCGAACTGTTCTTGAAAAAAAGTTCGGCCCAGAAGGCTTATGACGCCCAGCACGCGGCCGTCGGGCAGGGAAAAGAGAGCCGTACCGTGGCCCACGTTTCCCGGAGGCATGTTAAGCGGCCGGAGCAAAAACGGGTCGGCGGCAAAATCGTCGTAGGAATCGGGGCACGCCAAGGAATGGTTGCCTCCGGTGATGATCCGGACCCCGAATTTATGGAGTTTTTTCAAGAGATTATGGGTAATGCCGCGTCCGCCCGCGATGTTCTCGGCATTGGCGATGCATACGTCAATGGAACGCTCCTCGATGATTGCGGGCAAACGCTCGGCAACAACGCGTTTCCCCGTAGTGCCGAAAATGTCTCCGATGAAGAGGATTTTCATTTTGCAAATTCCGTAAACCTGCTCTCCCTGATCACCGTCACCTTGATTTGACCGGGGTATTCCATGTCGTCCTGTATCTTCTGGGAAATCTGACGGGCAAGCTCCTCCGACTGCGCGTCGGAAACGTTTTCAGGCTCGACGATGCAGCGGATTTCGCGTCCCGCCTGTATCACGTAGGTCTTGCTGACGCCGCGGAAGGACTCGGCGATTTCCTCGAGTTTCGTGAGCCTGGTAACATAGTTTGTCAAGGTCTCCCGCCGAACTCCGGGACGCGTGCTCGAAATGGTGTCCGCCGCCTGGATCAGGATCGGGAAGACCGAAATAGGCGGAACGTCCTCGTGGTGCGCCGCGATCGCGTTGCAGACGATGTCGTTTTCACCGTTTTTTGAGGCAAGATCGGCCCCGAGCTGGGAATGGGTGCCTTCGGTTTCCCTGTCGATGGCTTTTCCTATATCATGCAGTAAACCGGCGCGAAGGGCGATTTTGGGGTCGAGCCCCAGTTCCGAAGCCATGAGCCCGGCGAGCAACGCCACCTCCTTGCTGTGCTGCAGCACGTTCTGGCCGTATGACGTCCGGTATTTCAACCGGCCGAGCAATTCGACGAGCTTCGGTTTTATTCCGTGGATGTCAAGTTCAAAGATGACTTCCTCGGCGGCCTCCTTCATCTTTTTTTCAAGCTCCTTTTCGCTTTTCTTAATGAGCTCTTCTATGCGGCCGGGATGTATCCGTCCGTCGCTGATCAATTTTTCGAGGGCCATGCGGGCCACTTCCCTGCGTATGGGATCAAACCCGGAAAGTATGACCGCCTCCGGCGTGTCGTCGACGATGACATCGATGCCGGTCGCTTCTTCAAACGAGCGGATGTTGCGCCCTTCTCTCCCGATGATCCTTCCCTTCATCTCGTCGCTGGGCAAATGCACGACCGACACGGTCGATTCGACGCAGGCGTCGGCGGCGCACCGCTGTATGGCCTGGACCACGATTTCCTTTGCTTCATTTTCAGCTTCGGTTTTTGCGTTGTCCTTCATTTCCTTGATCATCTGCGCGCATTCGTAGCGCACCTGGCCTTCCAAATTCGACATAAGAATTTTTTTTGCTTCTTCCTCGGTCATGTGAGACATTTTTTCCAATTTTTCATTTTCAAGGGAAATCAGGCGCGAAAGCTCATTGTCCTTGGTGCGCAAGGTCTTTTCCTTTGAATTGAGAAAATTTTCCCTGGCGCTGAATTCCGTCTCGCGTTTGGTTATGGTTTCGTCGCGGCGCTTTAACTCGATATCATTTTCCTTAAGCCGCTGCTGCTCCTGGCGAATGCTTTCGCGGGTTTTGGCGGCTTCTTTTTCAAATTCGGATTTTGCCTTGAACCACTCGTCCTTGGCTTCGAGTATGGCCGTTTTTTTCTGAAGCTCGGCTTCTTTCTGGGCTTCCCTGAGGATGCGGCTTGACTCTTCACGGGCGTCCTTTACGACATTTTCCTTGTATTTTCTGTCGGCGATGGAACGCAATAAAAAACCCAGATAGCAGGCGATGCCACTGGC
>JBAVGL010000371.1:0-3529 GCA_049684795.1 Chitinivibrionales bacterium
CCCCAATTCAGATGATTGATACCGTTGTTGCCCTGGCTGTGAAAAAGCCAGCCCAGGTAACTTTCCGGAGCATACAACCAATAATAATCAAATTGGAAATGATTTAATATTTTTAATCCAAATCCCCAGTGATTCTCATACAACCTATCAAAATCATCAAGCAGAAACCCAGAGCGTAATGATAAAGTATTAAAAAGGGTATATTCTGCACCTAAATGCAAAGCAAATTCGTCAAGCTGTTGTTTAAAAGTCTTTGATGTGTCATGAAGCAGGTCGGTATATATAGCCGTCCAGAACGGGTCCGGCTGTTTATCGATATAGTTCTTAACTATTTCCCTGTTTGTGCGGATTTCAGCCCTTACTTGACTTATAATAATGTTATTATCGGTTATGAAATTTTGTGAATATGCAAGGGCCATATTTATGGTGAATGGAATCGGATTTTGTTCTTGCTGGGAAATGTAAAAAATATTCGGTCCCATGTTTTGCACGGTCAGACCAAACCGCATTGAAGGGAAAAATTTCCAGAGATATCCCACATCAAATGCGAAAGTCTGGCCTACTCCTTCATTGCCAGGACCATAGCCGGGAGCCAATGCAGAATAAACATACTTGGTTGAAATACCGAAGTAATGATTTTTCAACCCGATTTCTTCGAAATTAAAACCCCATGTAAGCCCCATGGTATATTCATAGCTGTTCGCACGACCGACAACCTCGCCTAAGTCATTTGCCCATTCGCTTATGCCAAAATTAATTCTATTAAAGTAGGTACCGAATCCACCCCATACTGATTCCTCTGGTTGATAAATCAGGGCCCATCGATCATGCCATAAATCAGGAATTTTAAATGACGGTAAAACGGGTTCGTAATAATAGGATGACGCGCCCGAATTCCATCGCGAATTCGGTAAAGCCAATCCTGCCGGATTGTAAAAAAGGGCATCTTCATCATCAGCCAGAGCAGTGCCGACATCGCCCATCCCAAGAGAACGAGCACCAGAGGGCCAGGCAAGCGTAAGCGCAGACGATTGACCGATGGGATAGATTTGTTGCGCTAAAACAAATAACAAGACGATAATTCGCCGGACCATGCAATCCGCCTTTTTTAAGAACGAATATTCGCTATTATTTTAATAAAGATTTTACGTATTGTCAAATATTTTAATTTTTCCGTATTCGCCGTCGTACCCTGCGCTGATGCTCAGCTCTCCAGCCCTGACGCGGCGAATACCTTCGGCGATGCGTTCTCCGGCGCATGTTTTGATGTCGGAAATTGAGGTTTCGCGAAGGATTGACAATTCCGGCCCCAGCGCGTGGAGCATGAGCCGGTATTTCTCAGCGACTTTTTTGCTTGCCGGGCCGGTTCCAAGGCATGCGCCTAGGACTTGCGCGAGCGGGATTGTTCGCTCATACGTGCGCGCGTGCGGCAAAACAAAATTTTCCTTTCGGTCGGCGAGTTCTTCGACCCGGTGAAGGACGCCGATCGTAAGCTTTTTTCCGCACACAGGGCACAGGCCCGACGCCGCCCTTGTGCGCGACGGTTCCCATTGCACGTTACAATTGCGGTGCCCGTCAAGATGGTATTTCCCTTCCTCGGGAAAAAATTCTATGGTTCCGACAAACCCTTTCCGGTCATTGTTTTCTAATGCCGCATAAATTGACTCATAAGAAAGATCGGTATTAAAAATATTGGCTTCCCGCGCCAGGTTGCCCGGAGAATGCGCGTCGGAATTCGACACGAGCGCGAACCGGTCGAGCATTGACAGCCGCCAATTCATCGGCGGGTCGGACGACAGGCCGGTTTCGAGCGCGTAAATATGGCTTGTCAGGTCTTCGAAGCATTCCTCGATATGGTCGAAGCCGGAATTCGAGCCGAACACGGAAAAATGCGGCGTCCAGATATGCGCCGGAATAAAGAGCGCCTTGGGACATATTTGCAACGTGATTTCGAGCAAAATCTTGCTGTCAAGCCCCAGTATTGGTCTTCCGTCGGAGTGGACATTGCCTATTGCCTCGAGTTTTTGGCTCAGGCGTTCCGCGGCGCCAAGGTCGGGAAGCATGATAACATTATGGACTTTGCGGGTCTTTCCGTTCTTTTTGTAAATCGAACTTATTTCACCGGAAATAATGAACCGGACATTTTTTTCGTTGATGCCCCCTTTTTCACGGAATTGCTCTCGCAAAGAATAAAGGCCATTTTCATTTAATTTTAACTTTTCCTTTAATTCCTTCCGCCATTCCGGGTGCGTAAAATCGCCGGTGCCCACGACATCAATGCCCTTTGTCCGGGCGCCGAGGTCGAGCTTTTCCGGGCGGCAGTCCCTGCTTGTCGCGCGGGAATAGCGGGAGTGGATGTGGAAATCGGCTATGAAATGCATTGTTTTAATATACTCAGATGTATTTTAAGAGAGAAAGATAAAAAAGAACTGGAAAGAGATAAAATGCCGGAAAAAATCCTATTTTCATGGAGCGGCGGAAAAGACAGCGCTCTTGCCCTGCACAGTTTGATAAACAACAAGAACTTTGATATTCTCGCTCTGCTGACAACGGTCACCGCCGATTTCGGCCGGATAAGCATGCACGGAGTCAGACAAGAGCTTCTCGTACAACAGGCTGAATCAATCGGGCTGCCGCTCGAGAAAGTCGTCATTTCAAAGAATTCGTCAAACGAGGAGTATGAGGAAAAACTGAAGGCGGCGCTTCTGCGGTACAAAAACGAGGGTGCGGGATCCGTTGCGTTTGGTGATATTTTTCTCGAAGACCTTAAAAAGCACAGGGAGGAAAATCTTGCTAAAATCGGCATGAAGGGTATGTTCCCTCTCTGGAAACAAAGCAGCTATGTCCTTGCCAAAAGGTTTATCGATCTGAAATTCAAGGCGATTGTCACCTGTGTTGACGGAAACCAACTCGATGGAAAATTCTGCGGGAGGATGTTTGACGAATCATTTTTATCGGATCTTCCCAAAAACGTCGATTGCTGCGGTGAAAACGGCGAGTTTCATTCGTTCGTGTTCGGCGGACCAATTTTCAAGAAAAATATCCTTTTCAGCGCAGGTGAGATTGTCAAGCGGGATGACCGGTTTTATTTCTGCGACCTTGGACCGGAAGGACAGCCATGATGATTAAAATCCAAATATTTTTATGCCTGCTTATTGTTTTTACAGGAACTAACGGTTTTTCCGAAGAGGCGGGACAGCAAGCGGAAAAAATCCAAAGCCCCCAATTAAGAAAAGAAACATCCCAATTGCGCGCGATTATCAATCAACCAAACGCGGCATGGAAGCTCATCGGCTTTTCGGAAAAACATAAAAAACTCGCCGACGTGCTGTTTTATGACTCAAGCAGCGTTGAAATTTTAGAAAACGGCATTCTCAGGTTATGGATTGAGGATGTTCCGGCCTCAGCGATAAAAAAGAATGAACAAGATTCCGAAATTATCAGCAAATCGGCGGGGGAAGTCGCGGAAGGATATGTTCCACCTTGCATGAAAGAAAGCAAATCCAGATTTGGCGACGCGCATGAAATC
>JBAVGL010000372.1:0-5543 GCA_049684795.1 Chitinivibrionales bacterium
CAAACAGCATTCGGGAAAGGATCGGCAAATTCACTTTTATCGGCCTTTTTGCGGCAGGTTTTGTTGATGGAATTAACCCTTGCGCGATCGCGACGATGATTTTTCTCATTTCATTTCTGGGGACGCAGGAGCGTTCCCGCAAAGACGTCCTTAAAATCGGTCTGGCTTTCACGGGGACCGTGTTTGTCACCTATCTTTCCATCGGCCTGGGCGCATTTAAAATCCTGTCCATGTTCGAAAAATTTTACTGGATTTCTTTGGGCATCCGCGCATTCGCGGTGATTGTGGCGGTCACCGTCGCGATCCTGGCGATTTGGGACGCCATCAAATACCATAAGTCCCGCGAGACACAGGATTTGAAAAACCAACTTCCGAAAAGTTTTAAAATCCTGATCCATAAAGTCATTCGAGGAAACCTTACCAGCAATAAAATCGTCCTCGGCGCGATTATTACCGGTTTTCTGGTGACCCTTCTCATGGGCGCGTGCACGGCAAAAATTTATTTACCGACGATCGTGCTCATGACCCACCATTTCGGCTTCAGGCTGCTCGGGTGGGGGCTTCTTCTCTTTTATAATTTCCTGTTTATTCTGCCCCTTTTGATCGTCATGATTTCGGCGGCTTACGGGCTTAAATGGAACAAATTGGCAAAATTCACCCAGAACCATTTGTCGCTGATGGAGGTGCTGCTCGCGCTGGTGCTCTTCGCGCTCGCGGTGTTTATTTCGGTAGGAAAATAGAAAGGGCACGTGCAACGTGCCATTCCGGGAAATCTTATTGTTGGTTTTGTTGGGGCACTGCGCGCCTGCCTGGCGAAGCGACAGCGCAGGCAGGTACCCTGCCGTTACCAATTCAATTCCTTATCCCGCGCCTGGTTCCATTTGACCCAATCGCTTTTTGAAATTTTATTGATGTCTATGGGCCTCATGGCGTAGTTCATATCGTTGATCTGCTTAAAGGCGCTGCGCTCTTCGCTGATCATTTTGTTAATCTGTTCCCGCGTTTCCTTTTCGAACGTGTCGTATTTTTCCTGTTCTTCGTTTTTATATTTTTCAAATTCTTCGTTCGATTGCTCCAGGTAATTTTTCAGATCTTTTTCTTCCTGTTTTAAATATACGTTCAAGTCCTTCACCAAAGTAAACCGGCTGCCCGAATTGACCAGAAACGTGGAGTCCGCGGCGCTCTTGGCTTTTGAGGACGCAGCCGTTACCGCCACGGTCCCCTTGAACACCATATAGTCCGATTTGTTCGGGTCGCATTGGACGCAAAACACGGTCCCCCTGATCGCGGCGACCGCGGTCGGGGTGGCCACGTCAAAGGACCGGTTTTTGACGAGGTGCTTGACATTTATCCACACGGAGCCTTTCGCCGCGCTGAGTTTTACGCTTGCGTCCTGTTTCCCCGAAATAATGGCCGCGGTGTTTTCGCTTAACCGGATGACCTTGTCCTCAATAAGGCTGATTTCGCATTCCGATTCGCTTTTCGTGGTCACGGCGTCATTTTCATAGACCGGCATGCGCACCCGCGCCTTGGCCCACGCGGTGTCGCCGTCGTGCTTAACAAAAGCGCTTCCGACGATCACCGAAATGGAACCTATGGATGTCTTGCATGCGCCGATGCCGGCGCAAAAAATCACAAACAACAAACTTATCCGGGCGGCAACGGTCCAGGAAAACATGCGATTTTTGCGGGACATAAGGACCTTTCTACCTCACCTCTGCCGTTTTACGGCCTCCCCTCTCCTTACTAAGGAGAGGGGAACGAGGGGTGAGGTGACAGACGTGAACTTACCCCTTTTTCCCTCTCTTACAAGAGAGGGGAAACTTGCAAAAGAACTGGCGAGGAAAAGTATATAAAACCTATTTCAGGCATTTCCCCTTGATTTGCCCGCCCAAATCGTCGGCAAGCGCGCGCAAATCGGACATCGAATACGCCGAAGAGCTCATCGCGCATTTGGCAATGCCGGTTTTTATGTCAATTATACGCGCGTCCGCCTCGATTTTTCCTCCGGCGATATTCGCCGTTCCGATAAGGACACAATCGGCCCCGGCAAGCTTGGCCACCTGCAACGCCTCATTTTCCTCGACGACGCCGCTTTGCGCCAGCGATTTTTCTTCCATTATTTTATCAAGCTGGCTGCGCTCCACGACGTCGAATTTCCCGCTGTTGATGACTTTTGTGACAAGCATGTCGGAAAGGTTAAGCGCCATGTCCCACCATGAAGCGTAATAGCCGCGGTTCTTGAATTCGAACACCGCAATTTTCAGTTTGGGCCCGCTCGTTTTAGCGCCGCAGATTTTGTCCATGAGCGATTTCAGGTCCTTGTCGATCTTGACGTTTTCAATTCCCTGCACCGCCGATTTGACAACGGACCCTCCCATACCTTTGGCCGTGCCCTGGAGCGACGCGACTTCCTTTTTCTCTTCGTCGATAAGCGTCATGGAAAGAGTGATTTCGGTCTTGATGAAGCTGCTGCTCTGCGACAGTCCCTCGACGCCGCCCGCCTCGACGGCGCTCACCATCACTTTAAGTGTGTTCTCGGATTGCGGATCGTTTTTAAGGTCGTATTTGGCAAGGCGGGCCACCACCTTTTTGGCGATCTCGTCCCTGTCGCGGAAAAGTGTCTGTGAAACTTCCACCTGGACATTCGCGAAACAGGGGTTCGATTGCACGGTATAGCCGAAGGCCTGGTCCTGAGCGGAAAGGTATTTTTTGGCCGCGGAAGAAACCTGCAGGGATATTGCGGCGGTATAGGAATGCGAACCAACCGACATATCGGCCTTTTCGCCCAGTGTCAATTCGGCCTTGCCTTTATCGTCGGTAAACTTCTCCAGTATCTTTTTCGCGCCCTCGCACAGGGCCACCGGAAGCATCGGCACGGGGGCGCCGTCGGTAGTCGCCGCCAGCACGACAAACGGCTCCGACGGGACCATGCCCACGGCGAACACCTGATTGTCGCCGCTTACTTTAGTCAAACGCACCGAAGAAACGCACTTTTCATAGAGGCCGGCAATGTCCGTCATGGTATAGTTGAGTTGTTCGGCCGCGGTCAATTCGCCAGCCGATGAAAGCAGCGTGCGCTCGTCGCCGATTTCCATGATGATCTTCTTGGCCGCCGACATTTTGTCCAGCGCGGCGCCTATTTTGGCCGCGCCGATGTCGGCCCGCGCTCCCGTTATAAGCTGTTCGAGCTGTTTCCTAAGCTCGGAAATTTTCGTGCGGCAATTGGACACGAAATTCTTTTTGTCGAGCACCGCAAGCGCATAGGTGATTTTACCCTGTGTCGCGGTTTTCACGACTTCTATGCCCTGCACCTCGCCGCTGGTGACCAGGCGCGAGCGCGATTCGATGCGGTTTGACGAAACTTCCGTGTTGCCAGTCGTGAGCGAAAACTGTTCGTCAAGCGTCGATGCGCTGATTTTCACCGTGATCTGTTTCTTGACTTCCACCATGGCGTTTTGTTTCGCGGCCTCGGGCCCGCGCTCCGACATGCCGACGCCCACGAAATACAGCTCATTGGGGTATTCGATGTCGCGGCCCGTGGTTATCCATTGGTCGTTGGCAAACGATAGGGATAATCCGGCAAAAAATATAATAGACAAAATGGCAGGTGTTTTTTTCATTCAAAATCTCCTTTTAACCTGAATTTACTTTCAAGACAACGTTGCAAGGGCAAGTTTGAAACTAGCCCCACTAGCCCCTTAAATCCTTCTGAAGGGGACCTTTTACCTCATCCCCCACCCTTCTCCTTAGCAAGGAGAAGGGTGCTCGAAGAGCGGGTTGAGGTTCCTCCCGAAGGGGACTTTAGAGCGCGTTTTATTGCATCAGCATATTTTCCTGTTTACAACGGCTCCACGCCGATAATGATCAGTTTCTTGTTGATGTTTATCTGGGTCAGTTTTGCCGTGCTCTTCAAAGCGTCCCGGAAATGCCGGTAAATCTTGGAAGACTTGTTATAGTCGCCTTTTTTCGCCCAGACATTATAATCGAGCGTCTTGTCCGAAACAACATTCTCTTTCGACAAGGCGAAAGTCTCATCCATGACATCGGAGATTTTGTCCTTGACCGCCTCATCGATCGATCCGGAAATGCTCTTGAAAACAAGTTTATACTGTATGCCTTTTTTCACGTCATCCTGCCAGTAGTTGATCAGGCGCTGCAGTACTTTGTCGATGGCGCTGTTGACCGCCTCTTCAACCAACGGCTCGGCGGGGCCCGGCCGGGAGGCGCTGTAGCCGGTTTCGGTCCCGAGCAGGCGGCCGGTTGTGGTCTCGTAGGCCTTTAATTGCAGGGTCACCTTGTTGGAAGAATAAACCATTCCGGCAAAAACAATATAAACGTCCGACCCTAACGCCAACGCAAGCTGATAGCCGGGGTCTTCTTCAACGCCTTTTACTTCCCCTTGCAGCTTGGTCATTTCGTTTATCTGGTCCATTGCCTTGGGAACAAGCACGTCGTATTTGCGCGCCGTCAAATAGCTTTCTATCACCGCGGCCGCGTGTTTTGCGAGAGGGTTTTTGTCGAATACTTCAAGCGGAGTCTCTCCCTTCGGGGTTTCCGGAATCACCATGATGGTGGGCATGCCGATTGCATCGGCAAGCTCTTCACGGGACTTGATGATGCCTTTTGCAACCAGGTCGTCGGTAAGGAGTTTTTTATTGACGCGCACGGCCTTGGTTATTTTCATGCCCTCTTTACCGTTGGGAAGCCTTGATTTCAAGGATGACACGACTTTATCGGACTCCCAGGAAATGTATTTGTCGACATTCGCGGGCACGAAAAAGTCCTCGGCAATGCCGCTGAACTGCGCCTTGGCGCCGTCGGTGTTGAGCAGCGGGTCCGTGCCCAGGTTGAGCACGAAATTGACTGCGCATTTGCGCAGATCGATGATCGCCTCTTTGTCGTTCTTTCCAAGGCCCGTGGCCTGGATGGTGACTTCGGCAGGCGAATACGTTTCCACGAACGTGGCCTGCTGTGAAACGGGCAGATTGGAGTCTTTTGCCTGAACGCCCATCATGCTCGAAACGAGCACGATTCCCGTAAGCATTAGTTTGGTTGTTTTATTCATGAAAGGACCCTTTCGTTGAATGGTTGTATTTTTTTACCTCACCCCTGACGCTTAGCGTCTTCCCCTCTCCTTGCTAAGGAGAGGGGACCGAGGGGTGAGGTGAATTTCCTTACAATCCCGCGCTTGCCCTGATCATATCCAAAGGATCGAACGCGATCGATGGCAGCGACCAGGTAAAATACACCTGTAACGTTAAGCCGGTATAATTAAGTCCTATGTCGTTTGGATACGTTGTGCTGTTGCCCCAGCTTCCGCCGCTGCCGGTCTTCGATTCAAGGTCCCAGCTCGTATTCGTCCCGAGAAACTGATACCCGGCGCCCACTCCGAAATTGACTGCCGCGCCAAGTGCGTATTCCAGACCGACATTGGCCGCAAATCCAAGATTGGAATTAGTCGCGCTGTAATACATTTGATTGCCATCATTATCACTTATTGGATCGGAATTAACCGATACTATTTGATAGGTGAAGGTCGG
>JBAVGL010000373.1:0-10390 GCA_049684795.1 Chitinivibrionales bacterium
ATAAAATTGACATCTGCGCCCCCTAAATCCGCACCTCAACCCGCTCTCCGAGCACCCTTCTCCTTGCCAAGGAGAAGGGCCGGGGATGAGGTAAAAGTCCCCCTGCAGGGGATTTAAGGGGCGCGAATGATAAGCACGATATTTCGTTAACACCATTGTTTTTGATTCTTTGCAAAGGAGTTTTCAATGTTACCCAATCTGAAAAAACTTGAAGTCTGGTTCGTCACCGGCAGCCAGCATCTGTATGGCTCTGAAACGCTGAAAACAGTTGCGGAACATTCAAAAGAAATCGCCGCATTTTTCAACAAATCGTCCAAAATTCCCGTAAGCGTGGTTTTCAAGCCCGTCATGACCGGTCCGGATGAAATAGCCAATATTTGCATCGAAGCGAATACGGTCCGGAATTGCATTGGGGTCATTACCTGGTGCCATACGTTTTCCCCCTCAAAAATGTGGATCAACGGGCTGAAAGTTTTGCAAAAACCGATTCTGCATTTACACACCCAGTACAACCGCGACCTGCCCTGGGGACAGATCGACATGGATTTCATGAACCTTAATCAGTCCGCCCACGGCGACCGCGAACACGGCTTTATCATGGCGCGCATGCGAATCGAGCGAAAAGTCGTTGTCGGCCACTGGCAGGAAAACGATGTCCAGGACCACATCGGCGTGTGGGCGCGCGCGGCAGCGGCGTGGGCGGATTTCCAGAGCGCAAAAATCGCCCGCTTCGGCGATAACATGCGCGAGGTCGCGGTCACCGAAGGCGATAAGGTCGAGGCCCAGATCAAATTCGGGCTCTCAGTCAACACCTATGGTGTTGGTGACATTGTCAAGGTGATTAATGAAGTTCCTGATTCTCATATTGACAATATGGTAAAAGAATATGCCGATCTCTACCAGATCGCCTCCGCGGGCAAACCGGGGGGCCCGCTCCATAAAAACGTCCGGTATCAGGCGCGCATTGAGCTTGGCATCAAAGGGTTCCTCGAACAGGGCGGGTTTAAAGGATTCACCACCACCTTCGAAGACCTTCACGGACTGGAGCAGCTCCCAGGACTGGCCTCGCAGCGGCTCATGGCCGCCGGATACGGCTTCGGCGCCGAGGGCGATTGGAAACATGCCGCGCTTGTGCGTGCGCTTAAGGTCATGGGCGCTGGTTTAAAAGGCGGCTGTTCCTTCATGGAAGATTACACCTATCACCTTAATCCCAAAGGCATGAAAGTCTTGGGAGCACACATGCTCGAAATCTGCCCGACAATTGCCGGAGGTAAAGCAAAGCTCGAAGTCCATCCGCTGGGCATCGGCGGAAAGGCCGATCCAGCGCGTCTCGTGTTCAGCGTTCCTGCGGGACCGGCAATCAACGCGAGCCTCATCGACATGGGCAACCGCTTCCGCATGATTGCAAACGCAGTTGATTGCGTCAAGCCCGACGCGGACCTCCCGAAGTTGCCGGTTGCCCGTGCGCTCTGGGTCCCGCGGCCCAATCTCAAGGACGGCGCGGCCGCGTGGATACTTGCGGGAGGCGCGCACCATACCGCATTCAGCCAGGCGGTGACCTCCGAATATATCGAGGATTTCTCAGCAATGGCGGGTATTGAATTCCTGTGCATCGACAACGACACGACCATTCGCAATTTCAAAAACGAGCTTCGCTGGAACAGCGCGTATTATTTCCTTGCGGGATCTGTATAACAAAAGAAAGCCACGAAATCAATGCGTGGCTTTCAAAAACATTTCAATATTCTTAATGCCAAGTAATTTTATTGTTTACTATCCCTTCGATTTTCCTCAAGATACCCCGTGGTTTTTTTCAATATCTCCGCGTTTGCATACATGAGGCCGTTGAACAGCAGCCACAAATAGGGATCTGCGTCGTACCACCGGCGCCGTTGCATGTCCAGCGGAAATTCCAAAACGTGTTTTTCCACCAGTTTCGGGTCCATGGGCTTGATTATTTCCATAACGCCGGAAACGAGTTTGTTCTTCCGCCTCTCCGGCAAACCCTTAAATTGCTCCAGCAATCCGGCGAGCTTTTTGTGTTTGTCATACCAGCGCAAATTTTTTTTCATGCCTATTTCCTCCAAACCATAGTATACGACGAATGGAAATAAAAAACAATAAGAGGGCGATTACCCGTTGAAAACGTCGGCTATCTATTTTAAATAGATACCGAACAAGCTGTCGACTCGTATGCTCATTTTCCTTGCCCCCAAGTATCCCAGATGATTGCAATCGAGCGCCTCGGAGTCGGCATAATCGTGGTCGCCATACATGTTGGCGTCGTAAAAATGGAAATAGGGATTTTCCTGTTCGATGGTTCTAAGCCATGTGACGATTTTTGCATACGTTGTTCTGCTCGGACCCAACCGTCCTATCATGTCGGTGTTTTTATAGAGCGGATTTTCAGGGAATTCGATCACCAGCAAGTGTACGGCGTGGAAAGCAAGCGTGTCGGCAAGCGTTTTAAAAATGGAAAGGTTCTTTTGGACCGTGTCATTTTCAAATACATAATCTCCCCCGTCAATTTCCGGAAGTCCCCATCCGTTTGAAGCTTTTAGGGTTGTAAACCCCGTCGAATAAAAATTCGGCCATGAAGAGGATGAATCGAACGAAGCGATTTTTTGCTGGACGGCGGCAGGCAGGCCGCTTCGCCAGAAATTGTTGTTTTTGTCAAGTTCATAGCCGATCGCTCTTGACAGACCTGTTAAATACGGGTTGTTTATGTCGAAGCCGGGGATTTGGCCCGGGTCCAGGCCCATGCAGATTATTTTAAGGCCGCTCAAGTGCGCCAGCGCATAATTCTGCGCAAGCACGAAGCTGGTTATCGGTGGAGAAGCCTCCGCTCCCATGTTTAGCGCCTTGACATGAGAAATATATGAAGGGTCAATGCCATACAGCGTGGGAGAGCTTCCGACAAATACGCATTGAAGTACGTTGCGTTCGGACCAGAAAATTTTCAGTTTTTCGGTTAATGTTAATTGACCCGTCGCGGCAACCGGGACGTCGTAGCATGCGAAATCGATGTAAGGATCGGTTTGTTGCGGCAGGGCTATTGGGTCGATCCATATAAATGCATCATTCAGGTCTTTGCCGGAGGCAATGCTCAGGCGTTCCTTTGTAGTTAAATTAATTGCAAAGATCGAGGTTTGATCTTGATCGGCAACGGCGGGTGCAATTGCGGCGGCAAAATTCGGATGGTTCGACCATTTTACCTCGTTCCACTGGTTAAACCCCGTGGGTGTTTCGTACCACCGGATCGCGTCCGAGCTGTTAAGCGCGGAATTACATGTAAAAATAATTGCATGCGGACCATATGGTTTTCCAACGATTGAACTGGTTTTCCCGTTTGAACCGAAATCCAGAAACATAATTTCATCGGGACGATCGATCTGGGGAGAAATGGATACATTGCATACTTGCACGGTATCGGAAAGCCCGTTAATGGGCGGCAAAAAATACCAATAGAGGTCATTGGTAATTAAATTAAACGCATAGGCGTTTTTATAACCGGTTGCCAGAAACCTGCCGTCGGCCGACAAGCCTCCGTAAAACGAACCCGTATCGCACAGCACTTGCGGAGAGCCCGAAAACGCGCCTCCGACAATTTGACGCCGAAGCGTTTTTTCCTGTTTCCATGAGGCGGATTGGTCCTGCGACGCGCTGTTTACATATACGACAAAAGTGTCACCGGAAGCGGGGTCCGTCCACCATTTCGGAAGAAAAACCGCATCACCGGATGGCGTGCGCGCCATGGCGTTGGATGTTGAGGACAAAGGTCGAATCGTTGCGATCGATTGTCCGGTGAAACCCCAGGTGTTCGTGCTGTACGCCGTATACTTTCCATTAGGGGAAATGGTCGGATCGTGAACGACGAGGGAATCATTCAAGGGATGGGCCACGTGTCCAGGCTCTGAAAAATCAATATAATACAATCTGGGATTGATCACACCTTTTGTGAAAACGCATTTAATGCTCGATGTACCTACAACCCTGATTAAATCAGAAGCAACGGTATTGGAAACCGTTATGCCGGATGTGTCGATGATGGGTTTCGAGGTGTCCTCAGCTTGCGGAAAAAATGCGCCGAGTACGGTTCGAAAACCGATATATTCCGCGATAATGTCCGCCGGAGTAGGATATTCATATTTACGACAGGATGATCTGAGAAACAAAGTCCCGGTCTTCCACGATCCTCCGCGTACGGGCCTCTGACCAGAGGAAAGGAACTGCTCCTCGGAAAGGCTGACGGGGCCGATTGGATCAACACAGGGCTGGCTGGGATATTGGCCGAATTGGTCGTTTACCCACTGCGACACGTTTCCTGCCATATCATAGAGTCCAAAGGCATTGGGTAATTTGTTTCCGACCGGATGGCATGCGTTTGAGGCGTTGTCGCTGAACCAGGCATAGTTGGCGGCGCCGGTCGTGTCGCCGCCCCAGAAATAATCGGCGGCGGTCCCGCCCCGGCATGCAAACTCCCATTCCGCCTCGGTCGGAAGCCGATATCCGAAACGATCATAATGGATGGCCAGGTTTTCGAGCACATAGGGGCATGGTTGACCTGTTTGGCACACGGCCGTATACGAATAAACGGTGTCGTAGCCCTGGGCCTTGCTTCGAGCATTACAATAAAGCGCGGCTTCGTACCATGTCACGTTATAAACGGGGAAGCTGTCTCCAATTCCATAGGCGTTCCGTAAAGCGGGATTTGATCCGGAGCTTAAACCCATGACTTGCATGTACTGCTTTTGCGTTACGGCGTAATTGTCAATAAAAAAGGTATAGGTGAACCGCACCGAATGCGCCGGTTTTTCCTCGGGCCGGGCGTCAGCGTCGTTTGATCCCATGACAAACGTCTGGCCTTTTGAAGGAATTTCAACCAGACCCGCCGCCACCGGAAGGGCGCGGAACTGCGCTTCAACGGTCATGTTTTTATTGATGATGATTTCAACACTGTCAAGTGTTGCGGTAAAATCGCCGAACCACCCCAGAAAAAAAGAGCCGGGCCCGGGGGTTGCCTTCAGTATGAACTTCGAGCCGGCATTGACCACCGTATCCGAAAATGACACGTTCAGGTTTCCGTTTCCGGTTTCTAAAATATGAAAGGAAACCGGGCCGGGTTCAAGCATGTGGTATTTGTCACATTGGAAAAAAATGGCGCAACAGATGATTAGAGGAACAAAGGCCGCCGGATATATTTTAATAAGGGTTTTTAACATAATAAATCTCGTTTGGTGAACAATCGTAGGGGTTCAAAACTATTAACCCCTGCAATTACGATTTCCCATAAAATACTACTTGTAAGCATACGGCACCTTCATCATTATCATGACCATAATTTCCGAAAATTCATTTGACCCGCATTTTGGGCTCGAAAAGCCCCTCTATGCGGCTGCCGTGCGTTCGAGTCTTTTGATTTTAGTTACGAAAATCATCCGATATGCTTTCGTTTTTCTTTCGCAGATTATTTTGATGAATTTCCTAAGTCCGGCCGATTTCGGGCTCATGCGATTCGTGACAATCGTCCTTGGAATAGCCAATTTATTGAGCGAAGCGGGGCTTGGCGTTGCAATTGTGCAAAGAAAGAACCTTTTGCGTGATGAAATTGCATCTTCTTTTTTCCTGGTCTTTATCTTAAATCTGGGACTTTATGGGGCCATATTCATTTCGGCCCCTTCAATCGCTTTGTTTTTTAAGAACCAGAGTCTCATTGATTTGATACGAATCGGCGGCCTTTCCGCCCCGATCGGCGGGATTTCAATCGTCCAGCGCGGCCTCATGCAGAGGCGATTCCAGTATGGTCGTCTTTCTTTAATCGAGGCAGTAAGCGCTGTATCGGGAAGTGTTACCGGAGTAGTGCTCGGTTATTTCGGCTTCGGCGTCTGGGCGCTTGTTTGGAGCGTTTTACTGTATAATTGTTTTTCCACGGTTTTATCCATCCTGGTGGGGGGCTGGACAAAGGGCAATTTTCGTGATTTCAAGTCGTCGGTTGCCCTATGGACTTTCGGTCTCGGAATGGTTGTCCAGCGGATCATAGATTATGGATCTTCGAACCTGGATTATATAGTCATCGGCAAACTCTTTGGAGAAATTGCCCTCGGCATTTACGGCATGGCTTTTATGGTGATTTCCCTCCCTCAGTTGGCGTTGGGCGTTGTATTGGCTAATGTTGCGATGTCGGCCTTTTCCCGGTTTCAGGAAAACAATGAACGCCTCTCCGCCGCTTTTGTCCGTTTGACCAGGGTAACGACCGCAATTTCAGTACCCTATTTTGTCCTGGTCTTTGTTACGGCCCCTGAGCTTATGAATGCGATCGCTTTTATTCATCCCAGTGGCAAATGGGTCCCGGCCGCGCCACTCCTGAAAATCCTGGCGCCCGTGGGGCTGATCTATTGCCTTACCAGTTATCCCGGAATAGTCTGGATTGCAAAGGGAATGACTAGGTTCCGCATAAACTGGGCCTTGTTTTCTTTTTTAACGCTTGCCTTGGCCGTGGTCGCGGGAAGCTTTTACGGCGTTTCAGGAATATGCTGGGCGCTTTTGGTCCGTGCAGTAGCCATTTTTCCACTATCGCTTCTTATCAATCAAAGGACATTCGGGCTTTCGCCCCTGAACTATCTGAAAGCAATAATGCCATCCGTGTGCTGCGGCCTGATCGCGTTTATCGTTTTACATGGCCTTGGATTAACGGGCATATTTAAAACGGAAAATCATTTATATTTGAAAATCGTGTTTGAAAGCGTTCTTTGTCTGGCGGTTTATGGAGGCATGCTTCGCATCGTATCCAAAGATGCATATAAAGAATTGAGCAGTGTATGGGGAGAGATGGTGAATAAGCAATAATGTTTAACGGCTAAAAATCACGGCATTTTCTAAAAAATAAGGTATAATTATAGTATAGGTTTGCTTAGTCTCTGTCAGGGATCCGTGGGCGTCAGGCTTTACTTTTAGTCATATGGATTATTAAAATGAAAGAAAAAAATCAAACTTGTTTTTTCTCTCTGCTGATTGCATCCTGTGTCCTCATTGTAGCGGCAGATGCCGCTGGTGCCAAGGAATTGGGCCCTTCGCAAGGAACTTTTGAAGTTTGTAAAAACCCCGTTATTGTCACAAAAGAAAATTTATTGAAGGCGCATTTAAGCAAAAAAGCATTGGAAAAAACAATCAGGTTGTGCGCGGTTATCGATCCCAAAGCATTTTCAGAAGCTCAGCTCCGGCAATTCGGCTGGAGCATAATTTATCGGATTGGGAACATTATAACTCTGCAGGGAGACGCGGAAAGCGCGCTTTATCTCGAAGCCATTGACGGCCTTCGCCTCGCACAGCGGCCGTGGGGAATTCCGATCAAATGCATGACTATGGACTCGGTCAGGAAATTGACACGGGTAAGCTATGTTAATGGCAGGATCACATCATCGCTCAAACAAGCGTATACCGGAAAGAACGTTTTAATCGGGATCATCGACACGGAATTCGATATTCATCATCCTGATTTTTTAAATGCGCAGGGCAAAACGCGTTTTATTGCCCTTTGGGACCAGGTTGATCAGACAATAAAGCGCAATGGAACTGCTTATGGCAAAATTGAATCCGGCCAGCAACTTAATTCCGATACGTCGTTTGGACTGAATGGGGATTTCCACGGTACGCTCATGGCAAGTTACGCCGCCGGTTCGGACACAACGTATCCGTATTATGGAATGGCGCCTGACGCCATGATCATCGGCGTAAAATACGATAACGATTATGTTGCAACCGACGTTATCAATGGTCTGGCCTGGATTTTTCACATCGCAGATTCGCTTAAGGTCCCATGCGTGGTGAGCATGAGCATCGGCCAGGCCGACGGTCCTCACGACGGCACATCGGCCACCGATCAGGCCATTGACGCCGTCAGCGCAACCGCGGGCCATATAGTCGTTGGTGCAATAGGCAATGATGGCGCTAACCGGACCCATATCAAGTTTTCTCTGGTAAGCGGGGAAAAGAAAGGCGCGTGGATGGAGCCGGAAATTGACTCTCTTCAAAATCCTCCGCGGGCGCAGGCTTTTTCGGGCGCCGATTTATGGGGCGATTCAAATAGGGTCATTTCGGCCAACCTGTTCATTCTCAACCAAAATTCCATGAAGTACAAATTAAGCAACACGATTACAACACAGGTAAGCGGCTCATATCTTCCGGACACCATAAAGGGCACCGCAACGGATAGCGTCCTGAAAGCGGGCGATACGCTTATAATTTATACCTACATGGAAAATAAAAGCTCCCTGAACCACAAAGCCCATATGGAAATTGAGCTGCTATCTAACAATCCCGATCTGTTCTTCGGCGTGTCCGTTTCTTTTTTAAATAATGCTGCGGGGACCATCCACGGGTGGAACATCTTCAAACATCCGCTTTCGGGTTTCGGCGTGTCCGGCTTTTATGACGGCGACAGCGCTTCCACGCTTAATGAAATCGGCGGCACCGCAAAAAAATAATCGCCGTGGGCGGATACATCAGCAAATCGCAAATTATCAGGTGGGACGGGTCCTTTTTAGATAAAGGCGTGCAGAACGAACTCGGTATGTTGAGCAATTTTACCGGAACGGGGCCAACTACTGACGGAAGGATAAAACCGGACATTACCGCGCCGGATGAATTCGTGGTAGGAGCAATAAATCGATTGCAACCTGATTACGCGCGAACGGTGATCTGGCCCGACCCGCCCTCCACGAATGGACGATATGCCACGGGAACCGGAACGTCAGTTTCTTCACCCGTTGTTGCGGGAACTATTGCCCTTATGCTCCAGGCAAAACCGACGCTTACCGTCGATTCGGCCCGGAAGATAATCCAGACCACGGCGATTACGGACCAATATACCAACGCTTTTCCCGTTCCGGGAAATATATGGGGATGGGGAAAACTTAACGCGTACGGCGCGGTCGCGAATGTCGTGGACGTTATTCCGGTTGAAACCGTAAAGCCCCGCTTGATTCCATCCGTCAGCATGGCAATTTTTTCAACCGGCCAAGGAAACTTAATCTCTCTGTCTTTTCGTTTAAACAGGCCGAAAAGTATCAGCCTGCAACTTTTCTGCCTCGACGGCCGCCGGGTGCTGACCGCGCAAATGTCGAAAAGCAGCCTCCTTCTTCCCGAAAGCCTTGCAAAAGGCGTGTACTTCGCGAACCTGCGAAGCGATGAAAAAACCTTGATAAATCAGAAAATTGCCGTCTGGTAGGCGCCTTATATTTTTACTAGAGGAAATCCATTTTGCTGCGGCCTTAGGGTATTTGAAAAAACTTGCTGGAGCCAGATTTCTATTGTAGCATATCGGTTAATAATGTCAATGGCGTCTTTTCCCGCAGTATGAAAGTCCCAGGTTTTTAGTACCTTTTCCCTGTCCAAATATGCCGGAAAGACGGCATTTTTATTTGTAAATAATTTCTCAAGAAAAGAACGGCCGGGTTCCCTGATTAATTTTTCACGCTGGCTTGTAAAATTGCGGCGGTCATGAACGGGCAGCCCCCGGCTTTCCGCCGCGCGAAGCATCCGGCTTGATGCTCGTTTGCCCAAAGAAATTATTTTTCTGGCATAATCCGGATAGGAAATCGGCACGCCGGATTTTTGCCAGGGGATAGTGCGGAAGAATTCCGGATAATTATGCAGCAATATCTTATTGTAAATATTCGATTTAGCGCGCAGGCTGTCCGGCAGAGACATTGAAAGTTCAATGAGCGCGTTATCGTAAAACGGCATCCGGACATGAAGAAACGATTCGTCCAGTCTAAACCCGGGCCGGATATATCGCCTGCCCCGATGTCCGTAAGGGTCTTGCATATCCGGAAAATGCTGGCCTTTCATGCCAAGATACGAACCGCCATGAATAGCGTCACCGGCTATGCCGTTAAGACAAATAGACATTTTTTCCGAAAATGAAGAAAGAAATTCATTGCCATTGGTGTCCAAAAAGCACATTTCGCCGTCCGTGCACCACACGGCCGCAAGGTTTGCGTTCAGCCATCTCGAATTGTCAAGCTCATAAATAGAATGCATCGCGCCTTTTATTTTTGCGGCCCTGGCGGCGATGCGAATATCATCGCACCCCTTTTTTCCAAAGGTGATGGCCTGAATTTTTTGTCCGCGCGACGGCATTGCCGCGAGGATTGCTCGGGAGTCAAGGCCGCCGCTCAAGGTAACTCCTGTTTTGTCTATTGGCGAGCTGCGCCGATCGACGGCAACTGAGAATAAACGGCCCCATTCTTCGGCGATTTCATTTTCATCAATTTTCCCCTGGAGCTTTTTTATGAAGGACCAATCCCAATATTTCGTTGCCGATGTTTTACCGTTAGTCAAATCATACGTTAAAATTGTGGCCGGCGGAATGAGCGATACGCCCTTAAAC
>JBAVGL010000374.1:0-4940 GCA_049684795.1 Chitinivibrionales bacterium
TGCTTAACCCGGCCCGAATAAGGAACGCCGACCTCAGCGCGCCCTGAAGCCCGGAAAGCCCTCCGAAAAAACCTGAAAGTATTCCTCCTATCGGCAGGAACTTCGGCGGAAATGACAGATTCTTGAATTGAGGAAGAAGCTCCATTAACGCAAAGAGTACGATCAGTATTCCAATTGTCAATTTAATGGCGGTTACGTCGAATGTGTGCTGCCCTATCCGGTAGGACGTTATATCGGGCAGCGCCGAAAGGGATTTGAGCAGCAACGCTCCGAATATCGCCGCCAGCGAAGCGGGAACGGCGAACCTGATGACCGTTTTCCAATCCGCGTTTCTACCGACAAGAAATACCTTGAATAAATTATTGGAAACATGAACGATCGCCGTGGCGCCTACGGCGACTTGCAAGGGAAAGAACAAGGCAAAAACCGGAAGCAAAATCGTTCCCAATCCGAAACCGGAAAAAAGAGTCAATAAAGACGCGCCGAGCGACGTTAAACAGATTATCGTTACCATGGTAAGTTCCTCCGGGATCATTGCGACGTGGTTTTGGGATCCTTGAACCGGATCGCCACGCAGTTGTAAACGATCCTGCCCAGGGAATAGGCCGACTGCGACGCGATGCCGATGCGATACCCGCCTATTTCGTGGGGTATCTGTCCGCCGTTTTTCGACTTGTCCAATGCGTTGTCTTTCTCAAGGTCCTTTACCAGATTCATGTCCTGCGATAAAACCCTGCTTTCGCCGTTTTCAAACGAGACAAGAATAAACGGGGTTATTTCCCAGCCGTCCGTCGGCGGTGAAAACCGCGCTTCCGCGATGGCGGGCGCCGCATGTTTGACCTCGAGCCGTATCATTCGGGCTTTCGCGTCCGGGGCCGCCTGGCCCAGGGCGCCTTCAACCCAGTCAAGCATCTTATTGCGGATAGAATCGATGTCGGCCGCTTCCATATAGAAATCGGCGTTTGCCGTGTTCATCACCGATTTTGCCAGGCTGGAGACTTCCTTGAGGTAGGTGTTTCGCTGGGAATCGGGGACGTAATACATGATCACCAGGTGAACCGGCCGGCCGTCGGGGGCCCCGTAATCGATGCCCTGCTTTGACCAGCCCACGGCGCAGACCATCTCGCCTTCCTGGCGCGCGCGCAGGTGCGGGCAGGCGATGCCGTGGCCCAGGCCGGTGTTGGCCTGTTCTTCTCTGTCAAGAACACCCTTGACGATGTCGATTTTCGCGATGCCCGGAACGGCCTCGATGAGCACCGCGAGGTATTCGAGGGACTTTATTTTTTCGGTTGTCGGCAGTTCGATGAGCCGCCCTTCCTGTAAAGCGCTCAGCAGGTTACGCATGCAGTCCTCCGTATTTTGAATCGAACCATTTTTTCACCAGATGGGTAATGACGCCGTAGACGAGCAAAAACGAGGCTATCCAGCCCCAGAACGTCGGCGGCAGGGGCACCAGGCCAAGAACGGGCGCCGCCGGAGAGTAAGGCAGCGCCACCGCGACGGCCATCACCCCAAGGGTGCTCATCGTCATGCCGAAGCTGGCCCGGCTTTGCAGGATCGGAATGCGGCTCGTGCGGATGATATGAACGATGAGCGTCTGGGTCAGCAGCGACTCGACGAACCAGCCGGTATGGAAAAGCGCTTCGTAATGGCTTTTCACGGCAATTGAAATGTTCGAATCCGTGAAGTGCCTGCAACCGTAAAAATAAAGCATGAGAAAGAAGGTAGCGTAGTCAAAGATCGAGCTTACCGGCCCGATATACATCATGAATTGCCGTATATTCCGAATGTCCCATTTTCGCGGGGAACGGATGAGTTCATCGTCGACATTATCCGAAGGAATGCCGGTCTGTGAAATATCGTACAGAAGGTTATTCGCGAGGATTTGTATGGGCGCCATGGGCAGGAACGGCAGGAAATAGCTCCCCCCAACGACGCTGAACATGTTGCCGAAGTTGGAGCTCGCGCCCATGCGGATATACTTGATGATGTTCGCGAAAACCTTTCGTCCTTCCACGATACCGTCCCGCAGGACAAGTAAGCTGCGCTCCAAAAGGATGATGTCCGCCGATTCCTTGGCCACGTCCACGGCGCTGTCGACGGAAATGCCCACGTCGGCCGCGTGGAGCGCCGGCGCGTCGTTGATGCCATCGCCCATGAACCCCACCACATTACCCTGGCCGCGCAGCGCCTGGATCACGGTTTCCTTTTGCGAGGGAGAGAGGCGCGCGAAAACCGTGGTTTCGCGGATCGCAGCGCCGAGCCGCGCCTCCGGGATCGAAAGCATTTCAGGGCCGGTAAGCGCCTTTTTTACCTCAAGCCCGATGTCCTTGCAGACTTTCCTGGTGACAAGCTCATTATCACCGGTCAATATTTTCACCTCGACGCCAAGCCGCGCCAGCGACTTCACCGCGTCGAGGGCGCTGTCTTTGGGAGGGTCGAAGAACGCGATGTAGCCGAGCAGGACCATTCCCTCCTCGTCGGCGCAGGAGAAGACCTCCTTTGATCGCGGGAACTCGCGGTACGCGATCGCAAGCACGCGGTATCCCTCGGCGCTGAGGTCGTGGTATTCCTCGACGAGGTCGTTCTTGACGAAATCGATCAGCGGGTAGATCTCGTCGTCGATCTGGTAGTGGTCGCACGCCGGATACACGTTTTCCACCGCGCCCTTGCAGATGAGCACATGCGTGTCTTCGTGGTCGATAACGACCGACATTCGCTTGCGGATGAAATCAAAGGGGATTTCGTCGACTTTGCGGCAGTTGCGCTCGACGTCGAGGTCGTCGTGGGCGAGGATCGCCTTGTCAAGAAGATTGAGCAGCCCGGTCTGGTAGTAGCTGTTCATATAGGCGTATTCAAGCACGTCAAGGCTTTGCCGGTTGGTGACGTCAACGTGTTTTTCCAGCACCACGCGGTCCTGGGTAAGCGTGCCGGTCTTGTCGGTGCAGAGAATGTTCATGGACCCGAGGTTCTGGATGGATTTGAGTTTTTTGATGATCACCTTTTTCCGCGACATGGTAAGCGCGCCTTTCGACAGGCACACGGTCATGATCATGGGCAGCATTTCCGGAGTCAGCCCAACCGCCACCGAGAGCGCGAATAGCAGCGCCTCGACCCAATTGTGCTTGGTAAGCCCCACGATGAGGAACGTCGTGAGCACCATGAGGACCATGAAACGGACCATGAGCCACACGAATGACTGCACCCCTTTGTCGAAGGCGGTAGGAAGCTTGGCGCGGGTGATGTTCTGCGAGATGCGGCCGAGGACGGTCCGGCCGCCCGTGTTCACCACGAGCCCCTGGGCCGCGCCGCTGATGACCGTGGACCCCTGGAATGCGGCATTTGTCAATGTCATCGCGTCCTGGGAAACAGGGCCGGGGTCGGCGGTCTTTTCCACGGGAAGGGACTCGCCGGTAAGCGACGACTGGTTGACAAAAAAGTCCTTGGCCGACAGAATGCGCACATCGGCGGGAACGATCGAACCGGCGGAAAGAACCACGACGTCGCCCGGAACGACCTCTTCCATGTCAACGGCCGCCTGAAAACCTTCGCGCAGTACGACGACCGACGACCGGACCATTTTACGCAAGGCGCGGACCGCCGCGTCGGACCTTTTTTCCTGGAAATACGACAGGAAGACGCTGATGAAAATCATTGCGCCGACCACGGCAACGGCCTTCATATCGCCCATGAGGCCCGACACCGCGCAGATGATCAGAAGCTGAATGACCAGCGGGTTCTTGAACCTTTCCAGCAGGTCCAAAGGAAAGGGCGTGACGCGCCTGACCGGCAGGATATTCCCGCCGAAAGCTTCTCGTTGCTCCTCGACCAGGTCGCGGCTGAGCCCCTGCCGGCAGCTTTTCAATCCGGAAAGGGCCGTGTCGGGGAGTTGCGAGCAGATTTTCGCCAGGAAGCGTTCGTATTCGCTTTGAGTTCCGTTTTGTTTTTGATTGCCGAGTAAAGGAATGGTTTGGCCCCTTCAAATCAAAGAATCCGTTGTACCTTAAAATAAAGATTGAAAATAAACCGGGTCCGCATATTTTCCAATGAGGATTTTGTTAGAATTTAGTGAGAAGGTCTCAAAGCGCGCCCTTCGACCCTTCGATTAATAAATAAAAAACCCTCCTGCGAAGAACGCCTTTGGGGAGGGTTTTGTCCTTGGAAAAAAAGGACGGGCCTACTTTTTCTTAGACGCGGCTTTTTTCTTCGCCGGAGCGGCCTTCTTGACGGCCTTCTTTTTTACTGGCATGCCCAACCTCCTAAGAAGTGAAAAAGGTTCGCATGGAGATTTCTCCATGCGTGAATAGTATACACTTCAAATCGGATTAGAGTCAATTATTTGTTTTGTTAATTTCTAACCGTACACTAATCATTTGCTCATAAAAGGTATTGATTTCAACGAGGTTCTTTACATTGAAAATAGAAATAAAAAGAAACATCCATGACAATACCGGAAAAACGGCGTTCGCAGCGGTCCGATTTGACGACCTCCTGCAATTCGGAGTTTTTATATGCTGGAAAAAAGCACTCAGCCACCATGATTGACTTGTCGGAGCACGGCGCGCGGTTTGCAATGGAGAAATTATCGGACCAGACGGAATTCGCCGTCGGCGACGAACTGACCCTTCTCGTCGTCACGCCCTATGGGATATCGCAATGTTCGGCCACAATCGTAATGAAAAAAATGAAGCTAAACTGAGTACGTCGGCCCGAAAAACCACGAAATTTTGATAAATTGAAACATTTTAGCGGTTTTAAAGATGGTGCGCCCTGACGGACTCGAACCGCCAGCCCTCTGGTTCGAAGCCAGATGCTCTATCCAACTGAGCTACGGACGCACAGGCCGGATCCAAACCGGTCATGCTGACAATATAACTGCCACTTGCGGAGTGCGCAGTCTTGCTTTATGCACAAGGAGAACCGCCGGCCTTGGTTCGGGC
>JBAVGL010000375.1:0-21878 GCA_049684795.1 Chitinivibrionales bacterium
GTTGAAATAGATCGCCGGGTCCGAAGAGGATTTTGATTGAACAACGTCAAAATCCTCAAGCGCCTTGGCGGCCTCGCCGGAGTACATATACGCTACGGCCCGGCGATTGACAAGCTGCGCATTTCCAGGGTCCTGGCTTATTACTTTGTTTAAATACGGCAGCGCTTCGGAATGCTTGTTCGTTGAAAAACAAATGTCGCACAAGGGTCCTATCGCTTTCATGCACGGCCGGTTGCCGGTAAGCGCGGCTTCAAAATCAGCCCGCGCCTTGTCAAGCATATTCATTTGAAGGTAAACGTTGCCTCGAATGTTATAGGTCATGCCGTCGTCGGGACTGATGGCCGCGGCCTGGGCCAGATCGGCAAACGCTTTTTCATAGTCATTTTTCACCGCGAAGGCCACGGCCCGGTTCTGGAAATATTCGGCCTTGGAGCGCGACAGGCCGATTGCCCTGGTAAAATCCCCGATGGCCTTGTCAACGCCGTTCATTCCGTACAGGATGGTCCCGCGGTTGCTGTAGGCGTCGGCATTGGCGGTGTCGTAGGTAAGCGTTTGATTGTATTCCTCAAGCGCTCCCTTAAGATCATTGCCGGCTTCCAGTGTCAAGGCATAGTAAAAGTGCGTGGTGGCGTTATGCGAATTGAATGTAAGGGCGGTTTTAAATTGTTCCACGGCTTCCGGGATCTTGTGAAGGGCATAGAGCACCATGCCGGCGTTCGCGTGCGCCTGGTCGTTGGCGGGATCGCATTCCACCGCCTTGAGCGACGCAGTCATGGCCTCGTTCATTTTGCCCTGTTTCGCGAGCACGAACGCCAGTCCCGAAAAATTCCCGGCATAGTCGGGTTTCATGGCAATGGATTTCATTATTTCCGCATAGGCGGAATCGATGTTGCCGCTCTTAAGGAATGATCTTCCTTTGTCCAGATGGATTTTGTAGTCCACGGCCGGGGTCAGAATACTTGAGATGCCCTCGGCTGAAATGTTCACGAACTCGGGTATGTTGACCGCCCTGTTGGGGGCCGTGGAATTGGGAACAAGCACGGCGGGGCTGGCGTCGCCGTTTTCGTCGATATGGGTCAAAAACATCTGGGTAAACGGCGAAAACGCCTTTGAGGAAAAAACAAGCCACCTGCCGCTGGGAGAAAAGCTGTGCCATGAATTCATGAGCGAAAGGTTGCACCGCAATTCCCGCGCGGCGCCGCCCCCGGCCGGAATGATATAGAGCCTGCTGTCGGGACGCATGAGCAGGCCGTTTTTCGCCCGCACGAACACGATCCATTTTCCGTCCGGAGAATATTTCGGAAACGATACACTCATGCCGGTAGCGCTTGCCCCCTGAATCGGCGAGGCCGTTCCTCCCCTGCCGCCATTGAACGGCACCCGATACAAATCGTATTTGATCTGCGTTTCCAGCGAATCGTTTGCAAAGGTCGCCCTGAGGCTGTTATACGCGGGCCAGGCGGGCCTCGCCCGCGCCCGGAGAAAAGCCACCCATCGGCCGTCGGGGCTCCACACCGGGTTGCACTGGACAAATGAACTGTCATCCGCGCCGGGAAGAGTGGCGACCCTGCGCGTTTTCCGGTCATAAAAAGCGATGCGGCTCCTGGTTGGATAAAATGTCTGCAAGAACCGGAAATCCATGTAATTGACAACATGCACTTCCTCATCCACCGCGGAAACGACGAATTGTCCATCGGGGGATACACGGGAAAAAAGCCCGAACGTGTTCTTTTGGCGGTTGTATTTGTTCCATGTGAAAACGTCCGATTGCTGGATCAGGATGCGCCTGGCCGTCGGCACGAGCGCATATGCGCCCTTGTCGCCTTGCGGGCCGTCCATGTCCATGCCCAGCGTGGCGCCGTCGGTTGAAAAGGAGTGGCAATTGATGCAGGTCGGCATGTGGTTCATCACCACCGGCGCAAAGGGCCTGGAAATATCGCGCAGCCGCCAGGCAATGAGAGGAATGGCGTTTTCCGAAATCGGCTGAATGACGCCGGAGGTGTTTTGAATGGGCATGAGCGGAACGTCGCGATAAAAAATAGGGGCGCCTACCGGATCTTTGGATGTCCGGAGCGACAGGCGTCCGTGAGAAACCAAGGTGCGTTTTCCATCCGGCGTCCGGCCCAGTCCGTACATGTCCACATACGCATTGCGTTCGCGCGACCGGTCCTTGACGGCTTTCCAGAGGCCGCTGTCCGGCGTCCATCCGCGCGCGCTCGCCCTTGCCGTCGGCTCTTCCCAGCGGTTATTCGGCCGAACGCATTCGGAATCGAGGGGAGCGGCCCTTGACCTTTTGCCGTTTGCCAAGACAAAAATTCGCGTGGCGCTCGAATCAAAGCCGATTGCCACCACCCACGTTTCCGCATTCGCTGCTTGATCGCGCCACAAAAATTCAGGGGCCACGATTTCAGGGGGAAAAATGCTCCCGTTGAACGGATATTCGATTTCCAGGGGAGCGCAGGACGCCCTGTTTTCAATTTTCCCGATGATTTCACGAAGCAGGCGCACGTCGGACCTCCTGCCTTGCGACGCTCGCAGGGTAGCGCCCTCATAAAAAAGCGCGGCGAATTGTTGCTCATGATGCGTACGGACGCATGACGGCGCAAGCATCGCCGCTAGCGACACAACAACGGCTGTGCCCGTCATCCTGAGGGATCTGAATGAACTTGGCGAGACGCTGACCATGATGTTTTCCGTTTAAACCCAGTGGAAAAATCTCTCCGCGTCCATTGCGTTCAGCAATCGGCGAAAACGCGTATGAATCCGGGATTGATTTTGCTTAGAACCGACTTTTCAATAAAGATAATTCATAGGACCAACTCATATCAACGTAATCAACCCTATTTGGCGCGCCATCCCTTTTTTGCAAAGGCCCTGCAATTTTTATTCTCACAGGTTGTCTGAATAATTGCTTATTTTATGATGGTTTCAGTCCGCACGCAGTTATTTCGCCGGGGAGATATCATGCCCAGAAAATCAGCGACAAAACTCTTTTTTATCGACACAAACAGCGTAAAACCAAAGCACCGCCAGATCATTGACGGCGTTAAAACCGCAATCTATGAAGGGCGGCTGGTGCGTAACGATATCCTACCGACAATCAGCGACGTCTGCGCTACCTACGGTATTTCACGACTTACCGTGCTCAAGGCGTATGAAGCGCTGCAGCGCGCCGGTCTCATTAAGGCCGAAAAAAGGAAAGGTTATTTCGTCACCTCAGAGCAAATCGAGCGAAAAATCAATATTTTCCTGCTTTTCGATGAACTTACAATGTATAAACGTGTATTGTATAACGCATTCCGCGAGCGTATGGGCGGCAACTGTTCCATCGACATTTATTTCCATCATTACAGCGCAAAGCTGTTTGAATCCCTCATTATCGACAACCTTGGGAATTACACCGCCTACATCGTGATGCCCTGGCCCGACAAAAAAATCCCTCAGGTGATCGCCAAAATGGACCGCAGGACCACGGTATTGCTTGACAGAGGCGATGCGGCCGCAAAATCGCAGGGGTTTTCTTCTATAGTTCAAGACCACAACGTCGATATGGTCTGCTGCCTCGAACATGCCCTCCCGGCTCTTTCAAAATACCGGAAATTCATCCTCGTGCACCCTTCTTACAGCTTTCATCCAAGCGCAACCGTCGATGGTTTTTTGGAGTTTTGTAAAAAACACCGGATCAACGGCGATGTCTACCGTTCTTTCGACCGGTCGAATATCCTGCCGGACACGGCATATTTCGTGGTGGATGATAATGAATTGGTGATCATCGTCGAGCATTGCATGGAATCCGGCCACACTCTCGGCAAATCCATCGGCGTGCTTTCCTATAACGAGACCCCCATGAAACGGATCATCGCCAACGGCATTTCGGTCATCTCCACCGACTTCGCGATGATGGGCGTGCGGGCGGCCGATTATATCCTTAATCCGTCAACTAAGAGCGTCCATGAGGTGATCCCGACGTCCCTTATAATGCGCGGGTCGCTGTAGTAACAATTATTTTTTCATATTTGGACAAAAAGTAAACTACAACAGATAAAAAAAATAGGGGCGAAAAATCTTTCGCCCCTAAAACAAATTCCCTTAACATATCAGTCAAATTCCGGTCAGAATTGCGCCACGATCTTCATCATCCACCACCACATTCTCTTTTCCTGTAAAGATTCCTCCAGTTCGTCATATTTGGCTTCATCAAGAAGCGATTCCAGACGGGTATGGTCCCGTGCACATTGTGCAATCACTCCAACATGATCATGCATGAACATCTTTTTTGCGTAAACCGACCATTTCCAATTGTCCTCTATTGCATATCCATAGTTGCCTCTGTCATAAAAATCGGGTATCGGCAAACTTGCAAGGTTTCCTTTTCCTAATTCCCTTGCATAATCATCTGGATAAGGACACCCATACCACTCAACTTCAAGTGCAAGCACATCAAGCAATTTAAATGTTGGCACGTTAAATCCTATAAGTACTGGAATTTTATTTTTGAGAGTATCGTAACCCCACATATTGTTTGGTGTTGCATTTTTGGAATTAAGCGAATCATTTGCCGGATAATTCTTTAGCCCGAGAATTGCCCCTTCACCGTAAATCTTCAAATCTTCTTTTCCAAAAAAAGACCAAGAGGCAGGGAAAAAGAACTTTGGATCGAAAGCCAAACGCCCCATCAGTTTTATGCCTCCAAATGTGTAATAATTAGTGTCATTTCCAGTTATATATCTTGTTTGGGTACTTTTGACAAGTGTATCCAGCGGTATCAGGCGCGCGAATTCCACGCCAGCCCCAACATTAAGAAATTTTCCAACATCACAATTGGCGATATATGAAAGCGATAAGTCATAATACGGGGGGATATCTGTCTCAGATGTCAAAAGAAGATCCTGATGCAGCATTCCAAATAGAGAGCTGCTTAATTTCAATCCGGTTAGGCGCGCAAAGGGCTGGTCGAAATTGTTGATCAAATATGCGGGATAGGTGCCGCTTCGGAAAATATACTCTCCAAGATTTCTTGCGTCGGGATTATATTTATAAGGAAACCTTCCAAAAGTCACGGAAAGGAACGGGGACGCGGTATCACCCCATAAATATGAACAGTAGGCCTTATCAACAATAAAACCGCTGTTGAACCTCCATATATAATATTGCTGACTGCTCGCCCCCCCCTTTGGGACATTAAGGAACATTTCCCCTTCAAGCCCCACTGCTATCCGCAGCCTTTCGGAAATCGTGGCGTCGACACCAAGGTTAAGAAAGGATTGTTCTTCCCATTGATGATATATCTCCTGAGTAAGCAAACTATAGCCATCAACGACTTGACCATTTTGAAGCCATCCGGCACCGCTTATCCCAAGATCAATGGTGGAATCTTTGGTCATAAGCTGGACACGTCCCCAAGCCATCGAAGCGATCGCGACTGCAACAACAATGATCTTGCTTATCATATTGGTTCTAAAAAAAATGCCCCGCATAATTTTTTTTGTTCCTTTCTTTGAAAATAATGATTTAATTAATTATTATTTGTCATGGTGAAACGCGGCGCCGTAGGCGGGGCCGCGTTCTGAATTTATGGCACGATAACCGTTTGTTTGTCTATCAAATTTTTCCCGTAATAAGAACGGGCGAAGTATATGCCGGAAGTCAACCTGTCGGCGACCACGCAGGCTGAGGCCCCGCTGAACTGCTTAAAGGCAATGACTTTACCCAGGGAATTGACCAGCCGGACTTGCCAGACGTCCGCGCCCGAACCCGTCGGCTTTGCGATAAATTTGCGGCCCAGCAATTTCATCGAAAGCGAAACGCCACGGGGGAGGTTTGGCCGAGTTAATACGCCCGAAATTGCGCCTGTCGTTTTATTAAGCGTCAGCCCGACGCCGGTATAGGAAATTACCTTATCGATCGTAGCGGTAGGCGGTTCGCTCACTCCATGGTTTGGAGAAACCCATACGACGTTGAACGTTCTATTGGTCAGCATTCCGGGGAATGTGCCATTTCGGCCTCCAATACTGAGGTTCTGGCTGGCTTCATTCCAGGCAATCGGAATCGTGGCATAGGTGCCATTTTCGTAATTGTAGTTATCGCCTTCATCCTCATAAAGAGTAAAACTTCCGTCCGCGCCGGTATATACGCGCAGTTCGATGGGATTGGCAATCGTGTCGGCGTAGGTTATGTCCGGTCCCATGGGAAGTATGGAACCGGCGCGCACAAAAATGGGCATCGTATCGAGCGCCGCGCGCGCGGTGATCTGTTTTCCTGTTGCTAACGTTGTATCGGCCCCAGTCCAGAAATTATACCAGGTTCCGGCCGGCATGTACGGCGTTGTGGACGTCACTCCCAAGGTTGTGACTGGACAAATAAGAAGCGAAGGCCCGAACATGAATTCGGTGCCAATGTTCCGGACGTTTACGTCATTTGGAAAGTCGAACGGCAGGGCGCGCATAATGGTATAGCCTTGATTGGTTACCATCCATGCAAGCGAATATACGTATGGAAAAAGACGATATCTGAGCCTGCTGTAATCCACGAGAATGGCCTCGGATTGCGGATTTAAATTGTCCCAGCACCACACTTCGTTGCATGCCCTCGTGCCATGGACCCGGAATACGGGATTAAAGGCGCCCCACTCAAACCAGCGGATTTCTGTCTCAACTGAAGGCTGGTCTCCCGTAAAACCTCCAACGTCCGTGCAAAAAAGCGGCATCCCGGTCATGCAGAAACTAAGCCCCGCTGAAATCTGCGTCACATATGTCTGGAAATCGACGCCGATGTCGCCTGTCCAATATGCGGCCCCAAGCCTCTGCGATCCGGCATAGTACGATCGCGTGAGATTGCACACTCGCTTCATTCCATTATGCGCGGCTCGGTAGCCGTCATATAACGTTTTGCTGTGCAAAAGCGGAAAAATATTCAGGACCTTCGCCGCTGGGCCCTGCGAAGTTCTACATGCACTCCAACCAATGGCTTCGGGTTCCGTGGCGTCCGGCCAAAATCCGTCCACGCCTTTGGTTACAAGGCTGTCATTGATGAACTTCCAATAGTAATAGGTGGCGCTGTCGTTAAATGCATCATAGGTTACGCCCAGCGCATCAGAAACGCTCAGCAAATAGCCTCGGGAATTCATGAACTCATAATTCGCCCCGCAGGCGGCATTAAATGAAGGCCATACCGAAATGGTAAAATGACAATGCAAAGAATCGTGAAGCGAATCTATTAGGCCTTTTACATCCGGATACCGGGTAGGATCAAAACATTGACAACCATTGCCTCCTGGCGGATAATATTGCCAATCTTGCACAATATTATCAATCGGATAATGTTTTGTCCGGTATTCCTGCACGACATTCCAAAGTTCATTCTGTGTAGCATAGGCATTTCTACATTGCCAAAATCCGTACGCCCATTTGGGCCACATGACCGCAGGTCCGGTAATCGTCCGATAAGCACCGATAATATCGTCGAATGCGGGGCCGTACATGAAGTAATAGTCAATCGCATCATTTGTCGCCCAGTCGCATGCGAGCGTAATTGGAGAGCTGAATATCATTTTCGAATAATTTATCCACAATATTCCAAAACCTCTCGTGGATAAAAATACCGGGGAACAATCCGTTTGGTTATTTTGCGTTAAAAGCAGGCTCTGTCCGTTCTGGTTTAACAAGCCGTTCTGAAATTGCCCAAAACCGTATATGCCTTCATTGGCAATACTATTAAAATTAATGACCCCCGTATAAGCGGTTTGTCCGGAGTTTGTGGAGGCTGTCAAGGTTTTGCCCTGCGTTTCCTGGAGTATTTGCGTGCCGGAGGCCGTGTAAAACGACACGGCTCCGGTGCCTATTGCGACGTCGACCCGCAGGGAAGCCGTGGTGATTGAGTACGTTGTTGCGGTTGAGCTGGTGGTCCATGGAACAGGCGTCCACGTAGCCTTTACAACGATATAATTGGAATCGGCTCTTGGAATGGTCGAATGAACCGTGTAGGCAATTCGTATAATTCTATCGGTGCATACCTGCACTTTCATTTTCGAGTTGTCGGACATGGTAAATACCAGACCGTCGGCAACCGAGTCTTTTGATGTTACCGTATATGCCGAAACACCATGCAGCAAACCGGCCGCAATGATCAGAGCTGCGACCGCTTTCGGCCAATGGAGCAAAAAAACACCTTGAGTCGACATTTTTCTCATACCCGTAACTCCTTTTCTATAAAATTAAGAGAATAGTTAAATATATATATTAAAAAAGAAAAAGTCTTTTTTTAAATGGATGATTTATCATTGAAGAATAACCCACAAGGTGGATAAGTCTCTGTACGCAGGAATTATATACGCGGGACGCGTATATAATTCAGCTACAGAGACTAAAATATAAACTTTTTTAATTAGAATGCCAACATTTTATTAACATAAACCAAACTAAACCTGTTAATTAAATTGATTTTTTTGCGTTACAGGCGCCCATAATTCAAATTGATCAATAAGGTCCTTAAAAAAAATTTTGCTCGGCTGGCGCCCGCGCTCATTAAATTAAGAACAACGAATAATAAGCAATTATGTGAAAATATTATCATAACTGTAATTAAAATACACTTTATTGTGATAGATGATGCGTTAAAATAGAATTTTAGATTAATTAGTTCATTCATTCAATTTTGCACTATTGTTTTTAAACACCTTGTAAATTACTGTTTAAATGCATTATTTCTCAAGTAAAGCTCTTAGAATTACCAAATAAGTCTTTTTAACATTTGGTTATTATTTGTGATTATTATCACAAAATTATTGACATTTCATTTTAAATAATGTATAATTAATTGTTGTTTTGTGAAAGTTAGTGCAATATGAAAACAGGAAAAAAGGCCGTCTTGCGTTTATCACGGTATAAAAATGCGCTTTACGGTTTCAAGACCTATGGCGTAGAAAAGTTCCTTTCCTGGGACCTTGCATCCGCGCTTGGATTGACGGCCGCGCAAGTGCGAAAAGATTTTTCGACATTCGGCCTTCAGGGTAAAAAAAAGGTCGGCTATTCCGTCGATAATCTTATTGAACGAATCGGAGAAATCCTTGGAAAAAACGAAATACGGACCGCCGTGCTGTGCGGCGCGGGCCCGCTGGGAAAAGCGATACTGGAAGAAGGTTTATTGACCGACGCACCTGTTCGTCTTGTCGCTGTATTCAACAATCCGGAAGAAAAAAATACGGTTCGTATCAAAGGCATTACGGTCCATCCGCTGGTCGATCTTACACGCATTGTTCAGGAGCATGACGTTACCATCGGCATCATCGCGGCGACCGGCGCTAAAGCCCAGCGGTTTCTTGACCATCTTGTCCTTGCAGGCGTACAAGGCATCCTCGGCCTTTCACGCAACGAGCTCAAGGCCCCGCGCTCATGCATAGTCACGACGGTCAATCTGGCACGAGAACTTGAAAATGTTATTTACTTTGTAAATAATAATCAAAAAAGGACCACGAAATGATCATAAAAGCCCCGGGCCTCAAGACGAGAATGATCCTATCGTTCCTTCCCATCATCCTCGGACTTGGCGTGATAATCGGCATTTTCGATTATCTTATGATAAAAACGAAAATAGTCCACCGGGCGCAGCTCCAGGTATGCAGCAATCTGCGGGCAGCACGGTGGACTTTTAATGATGAGGTCGAAAAAATGAAAGGGCCGTTCAGTTGCATTAGGATCACCGAAAACGCGGCGGAACTAAAACGCTGCCTCGACCTCGATTACTTCTTCGTCGTGGAGCGCTCCCAGGAGGAAACGGTAAAAAGCGATATCGTGCGCCGTGCCTTTAAGGGAAACGGGACTGGCGGCGCTCGCATCATCGACAGCGTTGAACTGCGCGCCATGGGTGAGGAGATGTTCGAACGCGCCTTCATCGAAATCAAACCGACGCCCATGGCGCGGCCCACCAATCGGAAAGCATTGACAAACGCCATGGCCATCGAATACGCGCAGCCTGTTTTCAACAGCCAGGGCATTGTTACCAGGGTCATTTACGGCGGCAAAATCGTCAACCGGTATTTCAACCTTGTTGACCGGATCCGTGATTTCGTGTCCGAAGAGGGGCAGTATAACGGACGTCCGACAGGCACGGTCACCATTTTTCAGGACGATGTTCGCATCGCGACCAACGTCCAGACCGAGGATGGGCAGCGCGCCATCGGCACCCGCGTGTCGTCGGCGGTTTACCGCAATGTCGTTGAACAGGGAAAACCCTGGCTCACCCGGGCGTTTGTGGTGAACGACTGGTACCTGACCGCGTATGAACCGATACGCGACGTTAACGGCGGGATCATCGGCATGCTGTACGTCGGCATCCTCGAACGGCCTTTTAGCGACCTGCTCTGGACGACCTTTACGCGGTATATCTGGATACTCGGCATCGGCGCGCTCATTGCCGTGCTGCTGTCGGTCATCCTGGCCTCCACGATCGCCCGGCCAATAACAGCGTTTGTCAAGGCCTCTGGCACCCTTGCGGACGGCGACCTTGACCACCGGGTCACGACAACATCGCCGATCGCCGAAATCAACACGCTGGCGCATTCATTCAACGAAATGGCCCAAAAGCTCTCGGAGCGCGACCGGAGCGTGCGCGAGGCCAACGAAAAACTCACGGTCTTAAACCAGCGGTACATCGACCTTGTGGGTATGGTCTCCCATGAGCTCAAGGGGATCCTCTCGTCCACGCTTCTCAATGCCTGTTCCGTGCTCGACGGCTACCTCGGAGAGATCAATGAAGGCCAGCGCAAGGCGCTCAGGTCGGTGTCGCGCAATCTGGAATACTTCGATTGCACGGTCAAAAATTTTCTCAATCTGAGCCGTATCGAAAATGGCGAATTGACGCTCGAAAGAAGCGAGTTCATGATGCGCGAAGACGTGGTGGAGTTGGCGGTTGAATCGTTCATGCGACAGGCGGAAGACCGCGGTATGGTCATTGAGAACGATGTCGGGCCGAAAATCATGGTTTACGGCGATGTCTCACTTATCCAGATGATTGTAAACAACCTCCTGGGCAATGCCATCAAATACGGCTCCGAGAAAGGTTCCATCAGGATAAGCGCGCTTCATCTTGACGCGCTTGTGGCAATCGAGGTGTACAATGACGGCCGCCCCCTGACTGACGATCAGCAGCAGAAACTTTTCAAACGATTTTCGCGGCTCGATTCGCCGGAGGGAAAACGCGTACGGGGCACCGGGCTCGGCCTCTTCATATGCAGGGAGATCGTGGAACTTCACGGGGGAACGATCCGCTGCGAAGCGCGGGAAAAGGGAAACGCATTCATGTTCACGCTCGCGATCAACGATCGCGACAATTGATCAAGGAGAGCAGGCATGGCACATGCAACGTGTAAATGCACAGGCGAGGTCGGCGAAGCGGAAATGCTGCGCCGGATCGAGGACATTATCGAGGGATACAAAGGAAAACCGGGCGCGCTGATCCCGGTGCTTCAGACCACGCAGACCATGTTCGGCTATCTGCCCGAGGCCGCGCTTAAAAAGATCAGCCGCGCGCTCGACAAGCCCTACAGCGAAGTCGCGGGCGTGGTGAGCTTCTATTCGTTTTTCTCAACCAACCCGCGCGGGAAGCACTTGATTCGCGTCTGTCTGGGAACTGCGTGTTACGTGCGCGGCGGCAAACAGGTGCTGGAAGCGATCAAAAAGGCGCTCGGCATCGACGTGGGACAGACGACTCAAGACCGGCTGTTCTCGCTCGAAGTGGCGCGCTGCTTCGGCGCCTGCGGCCTTGCGCCGGCCATCATGATAGACGACGACGTACACCAGCGGGTAAAGGCCGCGCGCGTCAATGACATTCTCGATCTGTACCGTAATGGAAAAACAATAAAAAGGCCCAGGACGAAAAAGGGGGCCCGCGAATGACAACAATAAAAATAACCGGCATGAACGATCTTGCCGCGCTTCGCGACCAATGCAGGCCCGCGTTCGAGGAACGCATCGCGCCCAAGAAGGACGGGGCGACACGTACGGTCCGTCATTACATATTAGTATGTACCGGCGGCGGCTGCATCGCGTCCGGCGCGCTGGAGGTCAAGGCGGCGCTGCGGAAAGAACTGACAAAGGCCAAACTTGACAAAGAAGTCAAGATTTTCGAGACCGGCTGTCTCGGCCCTTGCGCCGTCGGACCGGTTATCGTCGTCTATCCCTCCGGAGTGCTGTACGAAAACCTCAAGCCCGGTGACGCTGCCGCGATCGTGAAAGAGCACCTCAAGAAAGGCGTCGTGGTCAAACGGCTCGTTCATAAACGTTCGGTCGACGGCATGCCGGTCCCGGCGCTCAAGGACATCGATTTCCTGAACCGGCAGACCAAAATCGTTCTCCGCAACTGCGGCATCGTCGACCCGCTCTCCATGGACGACTACATCGCACGCGACGGGTATGCGGCCCTTGGCAAGGCGCTTATGCAGATGACGCCCGGGCAGGTCATCGACACTGTCAAGCGGTCCGGCATCCGCGGACGCGGCGGCGCCGGCTTCCCCACCTGGCTTAAATGGGAACTGACGCGCAAGGCCGCGGGCTACGAAAAGTTTGTTCTGTGCAACGGCGACGAGGGCGATCCCGGCGCCTTCATGGACCGCAGCGTTTTGGAAGGCGACCCGCACAGCGTGATCGAGGCCATGGCGATCGCCGCGTACGCGGTGGGCGCGTCGAGCGGTTTCGTTTACGTACGCGCTGAATACCCCCTCGCCGTCAAGCGGTTGGGCAAGGCCATTGACGCCGCGCGTGAGCGAGGCCTTCTTGGAAAAAACATTCTCGGCGCGTCCTTCTCCTTCGACCTCGAGATCCGTATGGGATCGGGCGCCTTCGTGTGCGGAGAAGAGACCGCCCTCATGACCTCCATAGAGGGCAACCGCGGGGAACCCCGACCGCGGCCGCCTTTCCCGGCGAGTAAAGGGCTGTGGGGCAGGCCGAGCGTCCTTAACAACGTGGAAACGTACGCGGCCATTCCGGCTATTCTCCTGCACGGGGCCGAGTGGTACGCCGGGTTCGGCACGGAAAAGAGCAAGGGCACCAAGGTGTTCGCGCTCGCCGGTACGGTCAATAACACCGGCCTGGTGGAAATCCCCATCGGCACGCCGCTCGGTGAAATCATTTACGACATCGGTGGCGGAATTCCGGGAGGCAAAAAGTTCAAGGCCGCGCAGATCGGTGGCCCTTCGGGCGGCTGCATTCCCCGGCAGCACCTCAACGTGCCGGTGGACTACGAATCGCTGAACGAACTCGGCGCCATCATGGGGTCGGGCGGGCTCATCGTCATGGACGAAGATTCCTGCATGGTTGACGTTGCGCGCTATTTCCTTGACTTTGTGCAGGACGAGTCGTGCGGCAAGTGCGTGCCGTGCCGCGTGGGCACCAAGCGCATGCTTGAGATCCTCGACCGGATCTGCGAGGGCAAGGGTGAAATGGCGGACATCGACCGGCTCGAAGAACTGGGCAGGCAGATCAAGGACACGGCCCTCTGTGGTCTGGGCCAGAGCGCGCCAAACCCGGTGCTCTCGACCATACGCTACTTTAAAGACGAATATATCGCACACATCCGCGACAAACGCTGCCCCGCGGGCGTGTGCGCGGCGCTCGTGCGCGCGCCGTGCGAAAACGCCTGCCCGGCGGGCGTGTACGTCCCCGGGTTCGTATCGCTTATCGGCGAAAAACGGTACGCCGAAGCGCTGCTGCTCCACCGGGAGAACAACCCGTTCGCCGCCGTGTGCGCGTCGGTCTGTTTCCACCCGTGCGAGACCAAGTGCCGCCGCGCCAAGCTCGATTCTCCGCTCGCCGTGCGCGGCGTCAAACGGTTCATGGTGGAACAAGAGGCGCAACCGGTGGTCCCGGAAGCGCGGAAAGACGCGGCGCTTGCCAAACGGAAAATCGCGGTCATCGGCGCGGGCCCGGCCGGTCTCTCGGCCGCTTATTTCCTGGCCCGCATGGGGTATGCGCCCGTGGTGTACGAGGCGGCCGAAAAGGCCGGCGGCATGCTGGTGCAGACCATACCCGCCTATCGTTTGCCAAGGCTGATGCTTGAAAAAGAAATTAAAATGATCGAAAAACTGGGTGTAAAAATCGAGCGCGGCACTGCGCTCGGAAAAAACCTGACGCTCAAGAAACTACGCGATAAGGGCTGCGAAGCGGCGTTCCTGGCCGTGGGAGCGCCAAAGGGCGCAAAGCTCGGCATCAAGGGTGAAGATGAAGCAGGCGTGGTTGATTCATTGCAGTTTTTGCGCGATTATAACCTCCATAAGAAGATGCGAATCGGCAAAAGCGTGGCAATCATCGGGGGCGGCAATGCCGCGATCGACGTGTCGCGCACGGCGCTTCGGCTCGGCGCGAAGAGTGTGACCGTTCTGTACCGCCGCACGCGCGAGGAGATGCCCGCCTGGAAAGAAGAGGTCGACGAGGCAATGCGCGAAGGAGTATGCTTCGAGTTTCTGGTCGCGCCCCGCGAAATTATCGCCCAAAACGGAAAAGTGGCGGGCATCCGGTGCTGCCGCATGGAGCTCGGCGAGTTCGACAAAAGCGGCCGCCGCCGTCCAAAGGAAAAATGCGGTACGGAGTTTATCATTGACGCGGATCAGGTGGTGGCGGCGATCGGCCAGTCGGTTGACGTGCAAGCCATTGCGCCGGAGGCCGGAATCAAAACCACGCGGAACGGATTTATCGACGCCGACCCGCTTACCGGACAGACCTCGCTTTCGTGGGTCTTTGCGGGCGGCGATGCCGCGACCGGTCCAGCCTCAGTTGTAGAGGCCATCGCTGCGGGAGAGCGAGCAGCCGCGGGCATCGACCGGTTCCTTACGGGAAGTTCACATGCATTCTGGCGCGGGCAGAAACGTGTTGTCACGTTCTTTGATCCGGATGCCGAACCGGTTACATGGGACCGCGCGACGATAAAGACGATTCCTCTGGAAAAACGGAAAAAAGGCTTCGATGAGGTCGATCTCGTTTTCAGCGAACAAACGGCAATAAAGGAAGCGAAACGCTGCCTGCGGTGCGATTTTCGCGAAGAATGCGCGGCAGCCTGACGACGATTTTCAAGGAATACTTGTAGAAAGGTGATCAAAATGCCTCAATTGACTATCAATAATATGCCCGTGGACTTTGCGGAGGGCGCGACCGTGCTCGAAACCGCGCGCGCGGCCGGAATAAAAATCCCCACGCTGTGCTTCCTGGAACACGTCCAGGCAATCGGCGCGTGCCGGGTATGCCTGGTGGAGATCGAAGGCGCCAAGGCGCTTGCGGCCTCGTGCGTCACCCCGGCGAGCGAAGGCATGAAGGTGCATACCAATACCCGGCGCGTGCGCGAAGCGCGCCGCACCGTGGTCGAGCTGCTCCTTTCGGAGCACGACGGCGACTGCCAGACCTGCGAGCGCAACAACGACTGCGAACTCCAGACGCTCGCCTTTGAACTTGACATCCGCACGATCCGCTACGCCGGCGTAAAGACCGCGAACACGCTCGACGACGGCACGCCGGCGCTTGTCCGTAACAACGGCAAGTGCATCAAGTGCCGCCGCTGCGTTGCGGCCTGCAACCAGATCCAGGCCGTGGGCGCGCTCTTCCCGCAGTTCCGCGGCTTCAAGACAATCATCGGCCCGGCGTTCGGCAGGGGCCTTGACGCCGTGTCGTGCGTCCAGTGCGGCCAGTGCGCGGCGGTCTGCCCGGTAGGCGCGATCACCGAAGTCCCCCATATCGAACGTGTGTGGAAAGCGCTTGATGATCCCTTGAAAACCGTAATCGTGCAGACCGCGCCCGCGGTGCGCGCCGCGCTCGGCGAATGTTTCGGTCTTCCGGCGGGCACGCTGGTGACGGGACGAATGGTCGCGGCCCTGAGGCGATTGGGGTTCAGCGCCGTGTTCGACACCAATTTCACCGCCGATCTTACCATAATAGAAGAGGGCATGGAACTGCTCAAGCGGCTCACCCTGGGCGTCCGCGACAAGCAGCCCACGGCCCTGCCGCAGTTTACGAGCTGCTCGCCGGGCTGGATCAAGTTTATCGAATATTTCTACCCGGAATATATTCCCAACCTTTCGACCTGTAAATCGCCCCAGCAGATGTTCGGCGCGGTTGCAAAAACATACTGGGCGAAGAAAACCGGCAAAAAGCCCGAGGACATTTACGTGGTATCGGTGATGCCGTGCACGGCGAAGAAGTTTGAGATGCAGCGGCCCGAAATGGACGCAAGCGGCCAACGCGACGTGGACGCAGTGCTCACCACGCGCGAGCTGGGCCGCATGATCAAACAGATAGGGATAGACTTTGTCAATCTCCCCGACGAGCAGATGGACCGCCTGCTCGGCACCTCCACCGGCGCGGCGGACATTTTCGCCAGCACCGGCGGGGTCATGGAGGCGGCGCTGCGCTCCGCCTACGAGATCATCACGGGCAGGGAACTGCCGTTCGACGGTCTCCACATCAACCAGCTCGGCGGTCTGAAAGGCGTCAAGGAGCTGTCGTTTACCATTACCGGCACGCTCCCCGAATGGTCGTTCCTCGAAGGCGTGACCATGGAGCTGGCAGTGGCCCACGGCCTCGGCAACGCGCGCCAGGTGATGGAATCGATCAAGTCCGGTAAAAAGAACTATCACTTCGTGGAAATCATGACGTGTCCGGGCGGCTGCATCGGCGGCGGCGGACAGCCGCGTCTCACGACGAACAAGGTGCGAAAGGCGCGCATCAGCGCGATTTGCAAGGAAGACGAGGGAAAAAAGCTGCGCAAATCGCACGACAACCCGAAGATCAAGCAGATCTACGGCGAATTTCTCCTGTCGCCGCTGGGCGAAAAATCGCACCACCTGCTGCACACCGAATATACGAAGCGGGAGCGGGTGTGAAACAGGACCGATTGGCCGTTTTATGCAATTTAAAGAGGTTACCGTTAATTATATTTTAGAAAGAAAATTAAGAAGGGAGTTATTCCGATGACAACGATATTGGTGGTTGACGACGACGTTGATTTTCAGGAAGCGCAGATAGCTCTTTTACAGGCAAAGGGCTATACGGTGATTTCCGCGCCCGACGGCGAACAGGGATACCAGAAAGCAAAATTGCAGAAACCCGACCTCATGTTGCTCGACGTGATGATGACCCACGACAGCGAAGGGTTCGACCTCGCGCGCAAGCTCAAGGAAGACCCTTCCACCAAGGAAATACCGGTCATTATGATCACCGGCATCCGCAAGGCCAAGAAACTTCCATTCAGCTTCGAGCCCGACGACGACTGGCTGCCGGTCAAGGCCGTGCTCGAAAAACCGGTGCATCCCGACGTTCTGCTCAAGCACATCGACGAGGCGTTGAAGAAATAATTTGTAAGGGCGGGGTCATCCCGCCCGTCAGAGGGCGAGAGGACCTCGCCCCTACTATACCGTGCGTTTAAAATGCCTCGAATCACCCCACGAATCGTACTCGACTTCCCTGCCGATTGATTCAATTCTTGCCGCAAGGCACGATCTGCATTGCTCAGCCGATTCGTCAAGGCAGGGTTTGTTGTCGTAGAGCAGATAGTCTCGTCTGACTTCAAGCGGCGTCACCTGCGGCATGATGATGTTGGCGCCCCAGCGCAGGCCCTCTTCGCGGCCCGTAGGGTCCAGCGCCTGCAAGGCGGTGGCTGCCGCGATATTGACATCCAAAAGCAACAGCCGCGTCGCGGCGATCATGCGCAGCGCGAGATCGAACCGCTCCTTGGGCGTGCGATCGGAGATATTCGGCCATGCGGCCATGGGCGTATCGCCGTGCACGATATACGGGCCCATACCGATCATGTCAACGTCCATTTCCTGAAAAAACAACAAATCATCCGCAAGATCTTCTTCGGTTTGGCCGGGCAAACCTATCATGACGCCGGTGCCGACCTGAAACCCGGCTTTTTTGAGGTTCGAAAGCGCCTTGACGCGGGTGTGAAAATCCTGGCCTGCCGGATGAATGGCCGCATACAGTTTGGGGTTAGAAGTCTCGATCCGCAACAGATACCGGTGAGCGCCTGCAGCAAAAAACCGTTTATATGTTTCTTCACTCTGCTCTCCCAACGAAAGCGTTATGCCCAGACCTTTGGGCATTTTTTCCGAACGGCTTTTTTCCTTGATGGTCCTCACGATGTCTTCGACGAACGCGACGAATTGCTCGTCTTTGCGCTCTCCCGATTGCACAACAACCGAACCGTATCCCTGCCCGGCGCACCAGAGGGCGGTTTCCACGATTTTCTCTTTGGAAAGCATATAGCGCTTGACCAAACCGTTATTTTTACGTATTCCGCAGTAGAAACAGTCATTATCGCAGACATTGGAAAATTCAATAAGCCCGCGATAATACACTTTTTTACCACAAAGGTCCAACAGCGTTTGTTCGGCCAGACGCCTGATTTCTTCGAGGGCAGAGGGTTCGCGCGCAGAAAGGATTTTAATTAAATCGGATTTATTCATGAGTACTTTTTGTCTAAATTAACATCTGCGCCACATCATCCCCTGCCCTTCTCCTTGCCAAGGAGAAGGGTGTCCGAAGGGCGGGTTGAGGTCAGCTATTTGTCTTATTCTCTTTCCTAAACATTTCCAGCACCGCCGGAAACGGCCCTAGTGCCCGCTCAAATATCCCTAGCGACCACGCAATTGTCAAGCCGTAATTCGTTATGGGCACGCCCGCGTCCCGGCATTTGGCGATCCGCGCCAGCACCTCGCGCCGGTTGGTCATGCAAGCGCCACAGTGGACCATGAGTTTGTAAGACGAGAGGTCGGCCGGAAAATCGTGCCCGCGGATATGGTTGAACTCCAGCTTGCCGCCCACGAACTGTGTGAGCCAGCGCGGGATCTTGATTGTTCCGATGTCCTCCGCGATCGGGTGGTGCGAACACGCCTCGGCGATCAGCACCCTGTCGCCGCTTTTAAGGTTATTGATCGCCGTTGCTCCGCGAACCATTTCGGCAAGGTCGCCGAGATACCGTGCAAACAGGATGGAAAACGATGTCATGGGCACCGTGTCCGGAGTGTCGGCCGCCACCTTGAGGAACGCCTGCGAGTCGGTGACCACAAGCGCGGGGGGCCTGGCAAGTCGGCTAAGCGCCTCGCGCAGTTCGCGTTCCTTTACAACGCAGCACCAGGCATCGTTGTCAAGCAAATCGCGGATCGTCTGCACCTGCGGAAGGATGAGCCTTCCCCTGGGCGCCTCCTTGTCGATTGGCACGACGAGCACGGCGCACTCGCCCGGAGGCACGAGATCGGCGACGATATATGGAGCGCTTACGAATTCCTCGGGCGCCGCGCGGATGATGGCCTGACGAAGCGACGCTATCCCTTGACCCTGGCTGGCGCACGTGTGTTCAACGTGGACGCCGATACCTCGCAGTTCGTCAAGAACGTCAGAGCCGGGTGAACCTATGTCGGATTTATTAAACACGGCGATGCTCGGTACGTTACGGGTCCGGAACTCATGCACAAGCGCGCGTTCGAAATCACCCCATGCGCCTGTGTCAGTGACGACGATGGCGAGATTTACCCGGTCGAACACTTTTCTCGTGCGTTCGATGCGCAGCTCTCCGAGGCTGCCCTGGTCGTCAATACCCGCCGTGTCAATGAAAAGTACGGGCCCCAGCGGCAACAGTTCCATGGGTTTTTCCACTGGGTCTGTGGTCGTTCCCGCAATGTCCGACACGATCGAAACATTTTGCCCGGTAAGGGCGTTTAAAATGCTCGATTTTCCCACATTGCGGCGGCCGAAAATGCCTATGTGACAGCGAAGATTATTCGGCGTTTTCTGCATGGGCAGTGTCTCCTTTGTTAACATGCGGCGATCCCAGCCTGCAAACGGCTTCGGGAGTGACCAGAGCATCGAACTCCGCTTCCGTAAGCAGGCCTTCGGCGCATGCCGCTTGCCTGATAGAAACGCCCGCAACGCGGGCTTTTTCGGCGATCATTGCGGCATTTTCGTACCCGATTGCCGGGACCAGCGCGGTGATCGTGGCCGTGGCGCTTTCAATCGATCGGGAGCATCGTTTCTCGTCAGCAATCATAGTGGCGATACATTTCGTTGCGAGAGCGCCGCATGCATTGGTCAGGACATCGATGCTTTCGAGCAGGCAATGGGCAATGAGCGGCATCAAATGGTTAAGTTCGAGGTTTCCGGAGGCTGCCGCCATAGTGATCGCCGCATCGTGACCGAACACGAGCAGGGCGGCCTGGCAAATCGCTTCCGGTATCACCGGATTAACTTTCCCCGGCATTATGGACGAACCGGCCTGCAAAGGCCGTAACCTGAGCTCACCAAACCCGCCGCTGGGCCCGCTCGAAAGCAGTCTGATATCGTTACTTATTTTGTAAAGAGATGCAGCGCAGGCTTTCAGGATGCCCGACACTTCGACGAACACGTCTGCATTTTGTGTAGCGTCCACGAGGTTTTCCGCCCGCGCGAACCCAATACCAGTGATGCCGCGCAATTCGTCGACCACCCTGAAGATGTACTCGCGCGGCGCGCCGAGCCCGGTGCCCACGGCTGTGCCGCCGAGGTTGACCACGCGGAGGCGCTCTTCGCACTTGTACACGCGCCAGCGGTCGCGGTTCCACGCCTCGGCCCATGCGCCGATTTCGCGGCCCAAGGTGATGAGAACGGCGTCCTGGAGTTCCGTGCGGCCGATTTTGACAATATGCGCAAACTCCTTTTCCTTTGACTGGCACGCTTCCTGGAGCGCCACCAGCGATTGTTCGAGCGCATGCACCCTGGTAATGCAGGCCAGGCGCAGGGCGGTCGGAAAGGTGTCGTTGGTGGACTGGTGCCGATTAATGTCGTTAATCGGCGAAACCGAAGAATAATCGCCTGGTTTCTTTCCGAGAAGGACGAGCGCGCGGTTGGCGATGACTTCGTTGACGTTCATGTTGGTCGACGTGCCCGCGCCACCCTGTAAGGCATCCACGATCACCTGGTCGACAAGCCCGCCATTCATGAGTTCGGTACACGCCGCCTCGATGGCCTCGGCCTTCTTGTTGTCTGTCCAAACACCAAGCGAACGGTTTGTGCGGAAGCATGCAAGCTTGACCGCGCCGAAGGCCTTTATGAGTTCCGGGTGGATTGGTCTTCCGGCAATGGGAAAGTTCTCCTTTGCCCGCGCCGCATGGATGCCCCACAAAGCATTTTCCGGGACCTGTTTTTGGCCTAATAGATCATTTTCTATTCGAAACTGGTCAGCAGTAGACATCGCGTTTTCCCTCCCGCACGCTGTGCGCCATTTTTTCACTCCGCCTACGCGCGATTCCCGTCATTGCCTGGATAGCCTCGTCGACCACCCGGTTTCCCAACGCTTTTGTCCCGGCGCTCGCGTAATCCTCCAGGTATTCCAGAAATGTGCTGATCGCGTTCGGATCGCAGTGGGCTTTTATCTCTCCCGGCTTGGCAAGGTCCATGAAGTCTGCGCCGGTGCGGCCGAGGCGGTAGCAGCCGGTGCAGAACGACGGAATATATCCCATGGACGCCGCGTCGCGGACCACTTCGTCAAGCGGCCGGTGGTCGCCGAGCGAGAACTGGCCGTCGGCCTCCGAAAGGTCATCCGACGCATAGCCGCCCGGATTGGTCCGGCTGCCCGCCGAAATCTGGGACACGCCGAGGGCGAAGGTGTCGCGCCGCATGGCCGCGGTCTCGCGGGTCGACATGATGATGCCGGTATAGGGCACGGCCAGACGCAGGATGGCCACGATTTTCCTGAAGTCAATATCGCTTACGGCGTGCGGCGGATTTCCGGCCAGGTCCGATCCTGTCGCTGGTTCGAGCCGGGGAACGCTTATCGTGTGCGGCCCGACCCCGAACCTCGCTTCGAGGTGCCGTATGTGCTGAAACATGGCGAGGACCTCGAATTTCCAATCGTAAAGACCATAGAGC
>JBAVGL010000376.1:0-4583 GCA_049684795.1 Chitinivibrionales bacterium
AGCAAATATCAGGAAATTTGCATGGAATAAAAGCAAGAAAAACCGTTGCGTGGGGTATCGACCAGATAATGAGGCTTGAAAGACGAGTTTGTAGCCCGCAGGCACATGGACTGGCTCGCTCATCAAGTTGATTTGAGCGGAACCCCGCTATACTCAGTCGCTCTTCCGGACCAGCTTTTCGAAGGCCCCGCGGTCAGTTCGAATCCTTGCCAGGTAGATTCCCCGGCTTAAGCCCGCGAAGGAAACCTCCGCGCACTGTGTCGCCAGCAGGACCCGCGCCCCTCCGACCGTGAAGAATTCGGCCGACTGCATGGTTAAGCCTTCGGCCATGGAAAGCCGATTGGACCGGACGCTAATGCGGACCGGATTCGAGGCCATGCCGACGGTCAGCGTCCGGATTGCCGTTGGCGCGGTCCCTTCTCCCTGGATGTATACCAGCGAGGTCTTGTAGCCAACGACCGCGGCCTTGAGCGCGGCGTTGACCGCCGAGGAAGTGTCGTCGACCGCGTTGTTGAAGGTCCATTTAAAGTCTCCGCCCTGCACGCGCCCGGCATAGGTCATGATCTTGGTCCTCGCGGCGTCCGGGGCGTCGGGCGTGTAGGCATACATCACCGAGGCGTCGGTATCGAAGTTGTTATAGATGTTGGCGCCGGAGGCGGACTTGACCGTTGCGGGCACCGTCTCCGCGCGGCTTGCGGCCACGTAGGCGTCGAAGTCGACGGTGGAGTTGGGGTAGCCTGCGTCTCCGTAGGCCACGAAGCGCTTCTGGCCTATCATATAATTGTTCCAGGCCTTGATTGTACCGCCATCCTCGCCGGAGAAGGTCCCGAGAGACGCGTCGTCGGCATTCTTGGAGTCATCCCAGATGTCGGTGCCCTGCAGGGAAGTGAGCATGGGGTATTTGCAGTTGCGGATGTAATTGGCTTCCATGAAGATGGAGCAGCCCATCGTGGCGCCCGCGCCGTATTTGGAAATGCCGTCGTAGTAGTTGTTGTAAACGTGCGCCGAGTAGAAGCGCACGCGGGGGTGGCGCGAATCGCAGTGGTCGAACCAGTTGTGGTGGTAGTTGATGTAGTACCCGGTGGTGGCGTCCTCGCTCAGGCCCAGCAGGCTCGTCTTTCCATTGTCCCAGAAGTGGCCGTAGGAGATGGTCACATACGTCGAAAGCTTGACGTCCATGGCGCCGTCGCCCTTGATCTGGTCCGCGGCGCTCCCGGCCATACCGTAGAAGTGGTCGTTGTTGTGGACCCAGATGTGGTCGTTGTCCTGTTGCAGGCCGATGTCGTCAAGCGCGGTGCTGTTGACGTTCATGATCCCGAGATTACGGACCTCGAGGTTCGTCGCGTCCTTGACGCGCACGCCCCAGCCGTTCGCGGTGGCGTCGTCGCCAACGCCCTCGAAGGTCATGTGGCCGGTGGCGAGGTTCTTGTTCGCGAGAAGGATGTCGCCGTCCTGCGTGTACGCGGGATCCGACACCTGCCCCACCACCCGGACGATGAGAGGACGGCCGTCCTTGCCCTTCGCGAAGCCGTCGAGGATGGTCTGGATGCCCACGCAGGGATTGGCGTTGGCGCCGGTGACGGTCATGGAAATGGTGTCCTTGGTCTTCTCCGTGAGATAGAGCACGACGGCGCCGGTCATGGGCGTGCCGTCGAGGTTGTAGGCGCTGGGAATATTTCCGCCGGAGAATGCGAATCCCGCGCGGTCGTGGGCAATGACGGTCAAGGCGCTCGTGGTTACGGCGGTCCCCTCCTTGCCGGCAACCACCGGCGCTACTTTCAGGGTATAGCTTCCAGCTTTAAGACCGATTGCGTCGGCCCGCCAGTAGGAGCCGTAAGCACGGATGAGGGGGTTGTCCAGCTTTTGGTCCACGAGCCCCTGGCCGTTGACGTAGACGTTGTAGCTGTCGGCCTTGCCGGTCGTCTGCCATTCGACCAGGGCGGTCTCGAGCCAACCGGCGGCCTGCTTGATGGTTACGGTCTGGGCCTGGAGGGCGATCGCGCCCAGAAGGAGTAGGACGGGAAAGAATCGCGTGTTCATGATTTTATCCTTTTCTGCCATAGGTAATTTGGTTTTTCGAGATTTCCGAATTCCGTTTCTTTACGTTTAATATAACGAATCTCAAGGCTCATGCCTCAAGATCAATTTTTCCGGCCATAGATTGTGTTCACTGAAGTGAACACGACTGGTTAAGCACAGCGGTTTCTTTTTGTTGTTTTTAACCTGCACAAATCGCAAAATTGTAATGGTTACATATTCAAGACATGAAAACGCAAACGTCGTACGTAATACCTTCAACCAATATCCCTAAAAGCCCATTTATGACGAAAGTAAATAACGGAAGCGGCATTTTTTATCAAAAAGAGATTCCGGCGCGATGAAGCGGAAACTTCAAAAGGAAAATGCCGCGGACAAGGAACCGCCGAAATACGCAGGCCCCAGGCCGACAAGCAGGGTGCTGGGCGCCGAGGAAATCAAAGGCAGGTTTGACAAGGAAACGGCCTTGGTCTATAAACAACAAGACCCGGTTTTTCTGCCGGATTATGCCGCTACGTTTGATCTGCTGGTCGATTGCGTCATGGCCGATAGAAACACGAAGATGACCGTACTGGACCTGGGCGCCGGGACCGGCAATCTTTCTTTGAGAATGCTTCGCGGAAACAAGAATTGTTACATGACATTAGTAGACTTTTCGCAAGACATGCTGAATGCCGTTCCGGACGTATTGGCGGAATTTAAAAACAGGTTTAAAGTCATATGCGATGATTTCAACAATGTCGTGTTTAATGACGCCCCATTCGACGCGATAATTTCAAGTTTCGCGCTCCATCACACGAGAGGTGAAAAGGCCTACACCGTTTTGTACGGCAAAATCCACCGGTGGCTGAAACCGGGCGGAATGTTCGCGTGTGTGGATGTGGTAAGCGGCGCCAATCCCTCGTGGACGGAACTCAATGAAAACGGCTGGAGAAACTACTTGCTCGGCCGCTTAGACGCCGACGAGGTCGCGCACATTTTTTCCAATTACCGTTCGGAAGACAGCCCGATTTCCCTGCCTGAGCATTTGTCAAGTTTGCAAAAAGCCGGGTTTACGCAGGCCGATATTTTATGGAAACGGCATAATTTTGCACTTTATTGCGCGCGAAAATAGCGGAAGATCGATTTACGGAAATAGATTATAATAACGTTTGAAGAAGTTATTATATTGTACGATGTATTATTCATTTCCTGCCTTGACCCTTAAAAAGGAGAGGGCATGCTTAAAAATCAGGTTTTTTCATTGCGGACCGTTGTTGTTCCGGGCGTCTGCTTGATATTTTATTCCCTGAGCTTCAGCTTGACGAAACCGATATTCGGCCAACTCAGCGTTAAATCAAGCCATATTTGCGGTTCAAATGGCTATCCCATTCAATTGCGCGGAATGTCGATGTACGGCTGGACCAATGCGTGCGGATATGCTTTTTACAATGCCAGTTGCATCAACCATCTTGCGCAGGACTGGAAATGCACCGTCATTCGGATGCCATACATGCCCAACGGATCCATCCCGATGACTCAGATTAACGCCGTCATTCAGGCGTGCATTGATAACGGAATATATGTTGTTGTCGATTGGCATGCGGGCGGCGGAATTCCAGATGTCGATACGGCGGGGAATTTCTTCAAAGCAATAGCCACTCAGTGGCATACCTATCCCAATATCTTATATGAACCCTGGAACGAACCGACCGTTGCCTGGTCGAGTATTAAACCCTATACGGAAAAGGTAATAGCCGCAATACGCGCTATTGATTCCGCCAATATCATCATTTGCGGAACCTCGCAATGGGACCAGAAACCTCAAGACGCGGTCGTGGACCTCATTACCGATTATCAGAACATCGCCTATTCGATGCATTTTTACGCGGCAAGCCATTCGGTTGCCGCGTATGGTCCCGGTATTACGACCGCAATGGCCGCCGGGTGCGCCATTTTTATCACCGAATACGGCACATGCGCCTCAACAGGAGGCCCCCCTGTAAATCTCCCGGCAACGCAGGCGTGGTATGATTTCCTTGATGCGAATAAAATCAGTTCCGCGAACATGGGGGTTGAGTGCTATGACGATAGCGGCGCCGCTGCGTTTCAAAAGACCGCCAGCGCTACCGGTCCCTGGACTGCTTACGATCTTACTACGGAAGGTGAATTCGTGAAAGAGTATATATTTAAAGGGTGCGCCTGCACGCCTGATCCTGAACTTGTGCACCATGCCGACGCGCCGGCAATGAAGAGTTTATTGACTATGGCCGACGCAAAATCAGCCGCCGTTTACGCCATTAACGGCGTGCGATGTCCCGCGGGCGGCAAGATGCCGAACAGTCTTTATATTCTTCAAACTCCGGGAAAAAGCGGCGCTAAAGTTATCAATATTTTTCGGTGATCAGCTCCAATAAAAAGCGCGAAAATAGCGGACAACAAAACCCGCGGCCGCTCATTCAAAAGTACAATTTAAAATAATTATCTTACATTGTTATAATTGACTTACTTAATAATTAATAGTATATTTCTGTTAAATGTAAGGAGGCAATGCAATGACCATGGCC
>JBAVGL010000377.1:0-3485 GCA_049684795.1 Chitinivibrionales bacterium
CGCTGCGGCACGGTGACATAAACCGTTCGCGCCTGTTGCGGGGCGCGGGCCTTGAACACCCCGGACTGCCGTACGGCAACGGCGCCCGCCACAAGGACTGCCGCGCCGGCCCCCGCCAAGGCAACCCGGCGCGGAAGACGGCTGCGCAGGGTAATGACCGCCTTTTCCGCATCTTCCGCATTGACAAATTGCTTCATGACCTGTTCGGGCGAATAGGCCGTCACGGTCTTATGGATTTCGGTAAGTATGGCCTGCAGCTGCGTCGCGGTCTGCATCCGCCTTCTGCGATCGTGGTTCATGCACCGATGAACGGTCCTTTTAAACCTCGACGGCACCCGTACGGCAAAGGAATCCAGCGGTTTGAAATCGTTTTTTGCCTTTGAAATCATCAGTTTTGATATATTGATTTCCGGAAAGGCGCGCACTCCGGTGACCAGTTCATAGAGCACCGTGCCCAGCGAATAAATGTCGGAACGTATGTCAACGTTTTTCCCTTCGAGTTGTTCCGGCGACAAGTACTGTATCGTTCCCATCACCGAGGTGGCGTCGGTCGTGTGGATGGAGGCGTCAATGGGTTTCGCGATGCCGAAATCCATGAGCTTGACGAGCCCATTTTTTGTCACCATGATATTGTTCGGCTTTAAATCGCGATGAATGATGCCCCGGTATTCTTTTCCATAGAGCGTGTACTCATGACTGTGAGCAAAACTCAGCGCCCTGCAGACCATGATCCCGATCGAGGTGCATACTTCAATGGGCAGCCCTCCCCTGTCAACAACCAGTTTCTCCAGCGTGAACCCGTCGATTTTTTCCATTTCAATGTAGGGAAGATTGTTCCAATCGCCAACCGCGTGGATTTCAACGATATTGGGATGGTTGAGTTTGGCCGTGATCCTTACTTCGGTTTCAAACCGTTGCTTCGATTCCAGCGTATAGTTGGGATGCAATAGTTTTACCGCCCTGCTCATTTCCAGGTGGGAATTCCAGATTTCATAAACATTAGACATTCCCCCCGTACCAAGCAGGGATGTTATGACCCCGGAGCCCAGCGGCACGGGCTTGGTTCCATCCGGAAGGATAACCGCGTTGCGTAATCGCTTAAACGAAAAAAGGTCCAGTTTGTCGGAAACATCGTCGGGTTCTGGTGAAATCGGTGTATCTTCCATGGTTCTTCTATTATTGAAAAAAGAAAACCGTTACAAACAAAAGCCGTTTATATTATCCCACAAAACATGGTGAAAATCAATGCTTTTTGGCGGTTTTAATGAATCTTCAAAAGCAAAAGCCGGGAGCATGGATATTTTAACGGGTTTTCCTTGATAAACCTTCCCGAGACTATTTATTTTTAGTCTCTTTAAATATTGACGCGTTCCCGAATATTTACATTATCACCAGGAGGATCTCATGGCAAAATATGTCTATTTGTTTGGCGGTAAGAAAAATGAGGGTAATGCTGGCATGAAAAATCTGCTCGGCGGTAAGGGCGCGAACCTTGCCGAAATGGGCAGCCTTGGAATCCCCGTTCCGCCAGGATTCACCATCACCACTGAAATGTGCACGGTATACTACGAAAACAAGCGGAAATATCCTCCCCAGCTGAAAAGCGACGTTGAAAAGGCCATTAAGTACGTTGAAAAAGAAACGGGCATGGCCTTCGGCGACAAGGTCAATCCGCTCCTGTTTTCGGTCCGCAGCGGCGCGCGTAAATCCATGCCCGGCATGATGGAAACCGTGCTGAACGTCGGTCTCAACAACGTCACGCGTGAAGGCCTGATCAAAAAGAACGATAATCCCCGGTTCGTCTACGATTCCCAACGCCGGCTCATCCAGATGTACTCCGACGTGGTCATGGAAAAGGCCGCCGGCCTTGAAATCGAAGAAGGCATGGGAATCCGCCAGCAGCTCGAACGTGAAATGCAAAAAATGAAAAACGCGCGCGGCGTCAAGCTCGACACCGAGCTTACCGCCGACGACCTCAAGGAACTCATTGAAATTTATAAGGTAAAAGTCAACGAAGTGCTCGGCAAGCCTTTCCCCGAAGACCCCATGGAACAGCTGTGGGGCGCGGTGGGCGCCGTTTTCCAGAGCTGGATGGGCAAACGCGCGATCTCCTACCGCAGGATCGAAGGCATACCGGAGGAATGGGGCACTGCCGTCAACGTGCAGGTGATGGTCTTCGGCAACATGGGCGACTCGTCCGCCACCGGCGTCGCGTTTACGCGCAGCCCTTCCACCGGCGACAACCATTTTTACGGGGAATGGCTGGTCAACGCCCAGGGCGAGGACGTGGTCGCCGGCATCCGCACGCCGAGCCCGATCAACGAATCCACCAAGACGGAGCACAGTAAAGACCTCGTTTCGCTGGAAGTTGCCATGCCCGTGGTTTACAAACAGCTCTACGACATCGAGCGCAGACTCGAAAAGCATTACCGTGACATGCTCGACATCGAGTTCACCATCCAGGACGGCCGCCTGTGGATGCTGCAGTGCCGCGTTGGAAAACGCAACGGCCCGGCCGCGGTAAAAATGGCCCTTGACATGTATAAGGAAAAACTGATCTCCAGGGAAGAGGCCGTCTGCCGCGTCGCTCCCGCGCAGTTCGACGAACTGCTGCACCCCATCATCGACCCGGCCGCGGAAAAAACGGCAAAGGCGATAGCCAAGGGTCTTCCCGCGGGCCCCGGCGGCGCCGCAGGCCAGATCGTGTTTTCCGCCTCCGACGCCGTCGCATGGGCCAAGGCCGGAAAGAAAGTGATTCTGGCGCGCGAGGAAACCAACCCCGAAGATATCGAAGGCATGCGCGCGGCCGAGGCCATCCTTACGGCGCGCGGCGGCATGACGAGCCATGCCGCGCTCGTCGCGCGCGGCTGGGGAAAATGTTGCATCGTGGGCGCGGGCGTCCTCCATATCGACTACCACACGAAGAAAATCATGCTTGACGGTCAGGAAATCATTAAGGAAGGCGACTGGGTTACGCTCAACGGCACGAAAGGCTACGTTTACCTCGGACAGCTCCCCATGAAGAAGGCCGCTGAGGACAACCCCGATTTCATGGAATTCATGAGGCTTTGCCAAATTGTCAAGAAAATCGGCGTCCGCACGAATGCCGAAACCCCCGACGACGCCGCGCGCGCGCGGTCGTTCGGCGCCGAAGGCATAGGGCTGTTCCGCACCGAACACATGTTCTATGGAAAGAACGCCGAACAGCCGCTTTTTCTTCTGAGGAAAATGATCGCTTCCAAAACGGCGGACGAACGCAAAGTCGCGCTTAATGAGCTGTTCCCCTTTGCAAAAGAAGACATCAAGAAGACCCTTGCCGCGATGGACGGATACCCGGTCACCATCCGCACGCTGGACCCGCCGCTGCACGAATTCGTTCCCCACAATGCCGACGAACGCCAGAGGCTCGCGCAGAGTTTGAATATCTCCACCGAAGAATTCAACAAGCGCGCCGACGCGCTGAGCGAGAGCAACCCCATGATGGG
>JBAVGL010000378.1:0-5972 GCA_049684795.1 Chitinivibrionales bacterium
CGCCCTCATAGGAAACCCCAACGTAGGCAAGAGCCTTGTTTTTTCCCGCATTACCGGCATTGCCGTGGTTTCGGCCAATTACACGGGCACCACGGTGGGGGTTAAAATAGGCCGGTTCAAATACAAGGATGACGAATACGAGTTGATCGATTCGCCGGGGCTTTACTCGCTCGAAGCCTTCTCCAAGGCCGACGAGGTTGCGCTCAAGCTCGTGGAAGACTGCGACGTCATCATCAACGTCGTGGATTCAACCAACCTCGAACGTAACCTGAACCTGACGCTCCAGCTTATTGACAAAGGCAAACCCATGGTCGTGTGCCTTAATTTCTGGGACGACACCAGGCACAGGGGCATCTCGATCGATGAAAAGGCGCTCGCCGGAATCCTGGAGGTGCCCGTGGCGCCGGTCAGCGCCATCAAGAACGAAGGGATTTCAAACCTTGTCGAGACCATTGGCCGTGCGAGCGCCGGAGTCACGTCCGCGCCCGGCGAAGACCGATGGTCGCGCATTGGTAAAATAGTAAACTCGGTTCAGAAAATGACGCACCGGCACCATACCCCGATGGAGCGGCTCGGCGATTTTTCGCTCCATCCGGTGGGAGGCGTCGTCACGGCCCTGGCCGTTCTTTTCGCGACGTTTTTTCTGGTTCGGCTCATGGGAGAGGGACTGGTCAACCGCCTGTGCGACCCGCTGTTCTCGCGGATATACGACCCTTTTGTTCTTTCGTTGTCAAGCCATGTGCCCGTGACGTTCATCCGGGAGCTGCTGACCGGCCGGACGCTCGACCCGCTGCAATCGTTCGGCATCCTGACCACCGGCGTCTACATCGCCCTGGTGCTCGTGTTTCCCTACTTTTTTTCTTTTTATCTCCTGTTCGGCTTTCTGGAGGACTTCGGATACCTGCCCAGGCTGGCGGTCGTGCTCGATTCTTTTTTTCACCGGATCGGGCTCCATGGCGAGTCATCGATCCCGGTCATGCTTGGCCTCGGGTGCAAGGTGCCCGCGTTCCTTGCAACGCGCGTACTGACCAGCCGCAGGGAAAAGGTACTTACCATGACGCTTATCCTGATGAGCGCGCCCTGCCTGCCCCAGAGCGCCATGATCATATCGCTGGGCATTCACTACGGCGTAGGGGTCGTCATTTCGATATTCTCGATTCTTCTGGCGCTGTCGCTCTGCATGAACATGCTGCTTAACAAAATAACCAAGGGCGATACGGCGGAACTTTTCATCGAGCTTCCCTCCTACCGGATGCCGTCGCCGAAAATGCTCTGGAAAAAACTCAGCCTCAGAATAATGGATTATATACGCGAGGTTTTTCCCCTCATAGCGCTCGGCGTTCTGATCATCAACGTCCTTGACTATTTCAGAATCATCGCTTTTATTTCAAACGCCGCGGGCGGCCTGATAACCTCGGCCCTCGGTCTTCCCGGCGACATCGCATCGGTCATGGTCCTCGGGTTTTTGCGCAAGGACGTGTCCATCGCGCTATTGGCCCCGTTCAACCTTTCGGCGCATCAATTCATCATCGCGAGCATTTTCATGGTCCTGTATATTCCCTGCATTGCATCGCTTTTTACCTTGATCAAGGAACTTGGCGCCTTCACGGCCCTCAAGGTCATGGGCGTGGTATTGGTTTGCGCGGTGGGAATAACTTCAATTTTGCACGCGGCTTTCCTGGTCTGGGCGCGGACCGGAATTCATTAATTTATAAAGATGTGTTCCCGCAAAATATTAATTTAAATACCACATGGAGAATGAACTGCCCTTTGACGGGTTTAAAGAACTCATCCAATATCCCCTTGAAAAAAGCGATCCCCGGTCATACGAACAGATAAAAAGTTTTTTTCTGGACATGACGCAGGCGCAATCGGACCCTTTCAGGCACCTTCTGCAGCGTCTGTCGAACAAAGTCTACAGGGGCAGGGAGGCAAAAGAACACTGGCGCCATTTGTTAAGCCATAAACGTGAGATCGAGGCAAAACTCGGGCGCCCCATGGGGATACACGCGGCCGCCATCGATTATTTCGACGCGCTCGGGCCTCCATCGCCACAACAAACGGATGCTTTGCAAGGGGACATCAACCTGGAAGAATCCGTCGCCAGGGCTTACTCGCCGAATTATCACCTGGAAAATCTGAAAAAAGAAATCCTGCGCGCGAAACGATACAAGCATTCATTGTCGGCCATAATGCTCGATATTGACGAATTCAAAAAAATCAATGAATTGTTTTCCTTTAAAACGGGCGATGAAATCCTTACCCTCATCGTAAAAATCATCCAGAAGACCATACGTTCGGTGGACATTCTCACCAGATATTCCGGCGACCGGTTCCTTATCATTCTGCCCAATACCAATAAAAGGGAGTCACTTGAACTGGCCGAGCGCCTTCGCCAGAATGTGTGCGAACGCACAAAACGCATTCATGGACTTGATTCGGGGGTCACCGTTACCCTTTCCGTCGGACAGACCACCGGCGCCAGCAACTCGATTGAGTTCATGAAACATCTGGAAAACGTCCTTATCGAAGGCAAAAAGAAACAACGCAACAAGGTATATGCCCTCTAAGAAAATTTTGAGTTGCTTTTGCTTTTTCTTTTTCTTTATTTATTGCTTATAACTTAATTATATTACAGTACATAGTAGGCCATAAAACAGATAGGATAACGCTATGGATATCGGAGGAAGAGAAAGTAAGGGTTACCACATTGTCGACATTGTAGGCAAAATAGACAGGTTGAAAGATTCAATCGTCCTTAAATCCCATATCAATACTCTTCTTGAGAAAAACATTCAAAAGATCGCCCTGAACCTGTCCCAGGTCACCTATCTTGACAGCGGAGCGCTTAACGTGCTGATTTATTGCCATAATATGCTCAAGAAAAGGGACGGCAAGCTGGTCATTATTCGGACCAACGAGTACGTTAAGGACGTTCTTGACGTCGTCGGTCTTAATAAACTTGTTAAAATATATGGCACGGAGGAGGAATTCGATAATGACACGAAACATGCTTAAGTTCTGCGCGCTGCTCTGTTTGTGCTTTTTCGGCGCAAGCTGCATGATGCAGTCTTTCATCAAACCGAAACAGGAACAGATCGACAAATATATCCAGGAACACCCCGATCTTCCCGACCTTGACAAGTCCTGTATTTACGACGGACGTTTTGAAATCGGCATGAAGCAGGAAACCATAACGTTCCTTCTTGGCGAGCCGAATAAAATCGAAATCGTGAAACAACCCTGGGCGGTCCAGGAAAACTGGATCTATAAAAAAGCCGGGGTCAAAACGTTCATCATGGAAGAAAAGCACGTCGTAGGCATTTTGAAACAGTAACCCCGTCACTGTGCAGACTGGGCAAATCGTGGGCGAGAATAAATCTCGCCTTTTTAGTTTAGTCCCCTTAAGCAGGTGGGTACGATCTTTATGCAGACTTTCGACATAATCTTCGGTATTTTTGTCCTGGTCCTTGTCATTCTGGGAATCAAGCGGGGCTTTATTGAAGAGATCATGCGGCTCATCGCCGTGATCGCCGGTTTTGTCGGAGCGCTGGTCTTTTACCGGCAGTTCATCCCGAAAATCGCCTTCCTGAAATTTCCTCATGAAATGGCGGCGGTCGCTTCGTTCTTGATCATCTTTTTAGGGGCGGTCATCGCGATCGTCCTGCTTGGAAAAATCATCAAGAAAGTCATGCGGCTGACCATGCTTGGTTTTGCCGACCGTCTGGGCGGGGCCTGTTTCGGTTTTATGAAAGCGGTTTTTATCGGGTGGATTTTCGTCATTGCGGCGTCCTCGCTGCCTTTGGGCGGTTTCGCGGGCAAGCTCAGGAAATCGAAGACCTACTCTTTTTTCGAGACCATTTCCCCTGTTTTAAAAAGTCATGTTCCGCCGATGACCATGGCGCCCTTGGGCAAAATTCCCCCCGTTGGAACGCTCCACGGGCTGGGCGATACGTTAAAAAAACTCTGGGGGAAAAACGCCGATACCGCGCATGCCAGAAAATCTCCGGGCTCCAGGTTCCCTTCCGTAAACAGCGATTCGATTTGATCGCGAGGACGCCCAATGGACATATTCCCCTCAGTCGTCGCGGCCGCGCTCGGTCTGGTTATCGGCTCTTTTTTCAATGTGCTTATTTACCGCCTGCCGCGAAACGAATCGATCGTCCGCCCCGGCTCGCGGTGCCCCGATTGCAACCATGCAATTAAACCCTGGGAAAACATCCCGCTCATGAGTTATCTGTTTTTGCGCGGCAGATGTTCGGCGTGCGGCCATCGGATTTCTTTGCAATATCCCGCGGTGGAATTACTCACGGCGTGCGCCGCTCTGGCGCTCTGGCGCCTGGTCATTTCGCCAGGGATCGCATCGGAGCCGTCCGGCTGGCACATGGGCGTTCTGGCGCTGCAGTCGCTGGCGCTGCTTATGCTCATACCGCTCAGCGTCATCGATATGAAGCACTATATCATCCCCGACGCGTTCACCCTGCCCTGGATCATCGCGGCCGTCATTGTCTCGTTTTTCCCCGGAGGCCTGACGCCAGTGCAGTGCCTGCTGGGCATGGCCGTCGGGTGCGTGCCGCTTTTTCTGGTCGGACATATATCCGCATTGCTCTTAAAGAAAGAGGCCCTGGGTCTTGGAGATATCTGGCTCATGGCCATGATAGGCGGGTTGTGGGGATGGAAAATCGCGGTGGCGGCCGTCGTGCTCGCGTCGTTTTCGGGTTCAATGGCGGGTTTCGCGCTCCTGGCGTTTCGCGCGCTGTCGAAAGACCATAAACTTCCCTTCGGTCCGTTCCTTGCGTTCGGCGCGTGGGCCTCGGTATTGACATTCGATAAGCTTTTCGGGCTGTATCGTTCGTGGCTGGGCTAAGGCCAAAAAGATGGCCGGTCAGGTTCCCCTCCGCGCCTGGGCTCACTCAAGGCATCCCTATGGCGCTTGAGGGAAATCTGACCGACCATCCGTGTTTTCACCTATGAATACATCCCAACAAACGCTCGGCGGGGTGGACGTCGGCTCGCCCCTCATGAAAAAGGCGCTGGTCCTGAGCCTGACCGACGGCTGCCTGAGCAGCGTCATGCAGGCCCTGACCGACACCTTCGGCGTGGCGGCCGCGGTAAAACTCAACGCCCCGGCGATGGCCATCGCCCTGCTCGGCAGCGGCCCGCTCCTCATCAGTTCGCTCGGCCAGTTTTTCGCGCCGCTGTTTCTTGACGCAAAGCAAACCAGAAAGCACTACGTCGTCGCGAGCGTCCGCTTCCAGGCGGCTTTTCTCATATTGGCGGGCCTTACCGGATGGCTCCCCGCGCCGGCCAACGCGTTCGCGTACGTGGGGGCGTTCGTGGTTTACGGGGCTTCGGGAAACCTCTTCGGCGGACTATGGACGTCGTGGATCCGCGATTGCGTGCCGGGGCGGGTGCGGGGCAGGCATTTCGCCTGGCGCAACCGGGTGTTCAACCTGGTCCAGTTGGCCTGCGCGCTCTTCGCCGGGATCGTGTCCCGACGCTACAGTTCCCAGAACGCCCCCTGGCTTTTGTTCACGGTCCTGTTTTTCACGGGGGGGCTTTTCAGGTTCGGGTCAGGCCAATGCCTGCATGCCCAGCACGATCCGCACCCTTCGCGGCTGCCCCACAAGTCCCAGGTTTTCGGCTTCAGGCCGTCAAAAAAATTCTTCCATTTTTGCCTGAGCGCCGGCCTGCTGCTGGGCGCCACGGCCCTTTCGGGCCCGTTTTTCAACGTGTGGTTTTTAAGGGACCTGAAATTCAACTACCTGACTTTTTCAATAAACACGTCATGCATGATTCTCGGCACATTCGCCTTCCTGCCGCTGTGGGGCAGGCTCATCGACGGCATCGGGGCGTCGCGCGTGCTGCGGGTGACGGGGCTCATGGCCGCGGTCGTGCCGATACCGTACCTTTTCGCCTCAAGCCCGCTTGCCGTGTGGTCGTTTAATTTCTATTCCGGCGTGGCCTGGGGA
>JBAVGL010000379.1:0-1650 GCA_049684795.1 Chitinivibrionales bacterium
ATAAAATGGGCGCCGGGCTGTTCAATTTTTTCGACGCGCTCTCGGCGTATGACTACGACGCGTGCGCAAAAAATCTCAATGCCATGGCGGATCGCGGGCTTGAAGGCGGTGCATATTCACGGTTCAGGGACCGGTTTCTCGAATTGTACGCCGATTTTACAAACGCAACCGTTTCACGGGTGAGCCTTACCAAAAGGATGATGGAAACCATCAAGCTCGGCGTCAACAGCGGCATGGTTTTTGAAAAAGGGATGTACCCCATCATCAAAAGCCTCATGTATCTCGACGGCATGGTCTTGCGCTGTAACCCCGAGGCCGTGCTGGTGCGCGACATGCGGAAATTCATCGATGAATTCAAGGAAGTAATGGAGGTGAGGGCGAAATGAACGCCGCCGCGGGCGTTTTCGAAAGAAAACACAGTTTTTCGCTCATGTCCCAAAGCTTCCCGATATTTTCGTCCGTACAATTTCTGCTAGTAAATATATGCGCTTTCCCGTTTTCATAAAATACTCCCGTCATTTTTTCAATCGTATCATCGGAAGCAAGAAACACCGACGTTTTACATTCTCGGGGCATGAAAGCAATTGCCGCGTTGAAAAAAGGTTTCATGAAAATCGGCACGTCTCTGCCTAACCGCGACCTGACCAGTCCGGGGTGAAAAGCATTTGACGTCACGCCCGACCCCTCAAGTTTATGCGCGAGGTCAAGGGAAAAAAGCACCTTGGCATACGCGGCCTGTACGGTGGCCTTAAGCGGGCTGAAGGAATGCTCCAATTGTACATCGTCGAAATGGATTTTCCCGTGCCGGAGGATTCCGATGTTGCCGGCAACGGTCAATATCCGCGACGGGGCGCTTTTCTTGAGCATATCCAGAAGAAGATTGGTCAATAAAAAGTGGCCCAGGTAATTCGTGGCGAAAATAATCTCGTGTCCAAGGGAATTCGTTTTTCGTTTCATCGGCAGGACCGCCGCATTATTCGAAAGAACGTGAAGAGAACCGTACCTGCTCTGGAAATTTCTCGCCAGTTCCGCTACGGACCCGGGTTCCGAAAGGTCCGCGATCAGCATTTCGACACGGGTATTGCCGCTTTGATTGATTATTTCCCGGACGACCGAGGCCCCTTTACTTTCGTTTCGTGAGACAAGTATCACCGTTGCGCCCAGACGCGCAAGGCCCGATGCGGTTGCGCGGCCGACGCCGGAAGTACCCCCTGTTATCAGGCAAATCCTGTTTTTCATCGATGAGTTCATACCATGATCTTCCGGTTATTTTTGCATCGTTTCATCCCAAACCATTCGCGCAAGAAGGTTCTTCGGATGGGCTTTTATAATGGGTTGAATTTCGGCGCGGGCGTCGGCCAATCGTTTTGCCTTCCGGTATGCCCGCGAAAGATGGATCTTCACGTCGATTGAATCGGGAAATTCCTTTTCCATTTTTTCCAGCAGCAGAGCGGCTTTTGCGGGGTCGCCGCCCGCGAATGACGGCGCCTGGCTCGTATTGATGGCCTCAACGAGCAGCGAATAATATCCTTGAGGGTTCGCCTTCCGCGCCTTTTTAAGCTCCGCGGCGGCTCGAGGGCCGTACTTTGCACCTTTAACGATACCCTGCCCCGCGATAAGTTGACAAGCGAGCGCCCTGTGGACGGCGGC
>JBAVGL010000380.1:0-3999 GCA_049684795.1 Chitinivibrionales bacterium
ACTAAATACCATGTATAGTGGCTGGGGCGGAAGGATTCGAACCTTCGAATGCAAGGACCAAAACCTTGTGACTTGCCACTTGTCGACGCCCCAGTACTTTTGTTTTTCAAGTGATCTGAATGCTTAAGCACGCGAACCCCCATTGTTTTTTACGGGGTTCCTTAATTTCAGCAAATTTTATAAAATAATATCTGGAATATCCGAAGATTACTAATTTGTGATGATAAAAAAAGGACATTTTCCTGCAGCCCGTGGCCCCCGGCAAATGTCCTTATCGTATTAAATTATAAAACCAATATATTATGCTATGCGTGTTCCGGTTCATCCCCCATATCGGCGGTCTCGTCTTCATCGCCTGATGATGGTGACTTTGGCGCGGGTCCGCCTTTACTCAGTTCGCTTTCAAATGCGTCCAGCACTTTGTCTTCGATTTTTTTTCTCATTTCGTTATTGATAGGGTGCGCTATATCCTGGTAACTTCCATCTTTTCGCTTCCTGCTCGGCATGGAAACAAAATATCCCTGAGAGCCGCTTATTACTTTAAGACCTCGTACAACAAAGCAATCATCAAAGGTGATACTTGCGAATGCCTTCAGTTTTTCTTCGTTTCTCAGCGTTATTCGCACTTCCGTGATTTCCACTGGTATCCTCCTGGAGAAAATGGTGAACCCAGAAACAGTGTTGTAGGTATTAATATGTGAAATTGTCCTTCGCTTAGGCAAGGATATTTAACATGTATAACGTTATTTTCATTTAATAATCTTGCACCTATGCCAGGGATAACACTTATTTTATAAAATTATCAATATTTTTTTAATTGCTTTCACCGGGCAGTGCAAGGTATGATTTCTAAAAATCATGGAATTGCGGCTACTTCTAAAAAGAAAAATCTGATCACCCTGCTGGATTATTCTGAAGAGGAAATCGATCATTTAATAACCACGGCAAAAGATTTAAAACGCAGGCGTCTTGTTGACGAAAACAAAATCTTCCTGAATAAAACGGGTGTGTTAATATTTGAAAAACCCTCGCTGAGAACGCATATAAGTTTTGAAACCGCTATTTACGAACTCGGCGGACATCCCATCACCATTCCATCAAGTATGGTTCAAATGGGAAAACGCGAAACGGTAAAAGACGTGGCCAAGAACCTCGAGCGCCTGGTCCACTGTATCATCGCGCGAACGTACCTTCACGACACGATAGTCGAACTCGCTGCGCATTGTTCAATTCCGGTAATCAACGCACTTTCAGACAAACATCATCCTTGCCAAGCGCTTGCATTCGCCTTGACCGTCAGCGAACACAGGGGCGCGGACCACAAGCTGAAGATCGTATTTATTGGCGATGGCAATAACGTATGCAACTCGCTAATGGTCGTGTGCGCCAAGCGGGGATACGACTTTACCGTTGCGTGCCCCGACGGATATGAGCCGGACCGTTCCATCACCGAGGCGTGCAGGGCGATCGCTCAAAGAAACGGCGCGATCATCGAAGTGACGCACGATCTCTTTGGCTGCATACGGGACGCTTCCATTCTGTATACCGACGTCTGGGCGAGCATGGGCCAGGAAGACGAAACGGAAGAACGCCGGAAACATTTCGCGGGTTTTCAGCTTAACGGCGCATTGCTGAAAAAGGCGCCTTCCGATGCGCTTGTTTCCCATTGTCTGCCCGCGCATCGCGGCGAAGAAATCACCAGCGAAGTGCTCGATTCTGCGCGCTCGTTGGCGCTTGACGAAGCCGAAAACCGCCTGCATGTCCAAAAAGCGGTAATTGTTCATCTTTTTTCTTGAGTAAAAGGATTTTTCTATGAAAGACGTTAAATCAAAAAGGGTTCCTTTCGGCATTAAAGGACTTGATGAAATGATTTGTGGCGGTCTCATTGAGGGTTCCGCAAACCTCGTTGAAGGGGCCCCTGGGACCGGCAAATCGACGATCGCCATGGAGTTTATTTACAATGGTATAACACTTTTCGACGAACCGGGGTGCATCGTCACCTTCGAAGAATTTCCCCAGCAATACTATCACGACGCAATGCAGTTTGGCTGGGACTTGAAAAAACTTGAATTAAAAGGACAGCTTAAGATCATTTTTTCAGATCCTGAGACCACGCTCAAGGAATTTGAAAAAGTGGACGGCAAGTTCATCAAGATCATAGAAGAAATGAAAGTCAAACGAATGATTGTTGATAGTATGACGCATTTTGAGTCGCTCTCAATGGACGAATTTCATCTCCGGGAAATCGAACGCACCTTTATCAATTCGCTCAAACGTGAAAACGTCACCAGTATTTTGCTCCGTGAAAACGACAGCCTCATGGGGCAGGTCAGTCAGGTGACCAGCAAAATACCCTTCATCGTGGATTCATATTTTCTTCTTCGCTATGTTGAAATAGACAGCACCATCGAGAAAGCGTTCCTCATTTTGAAAATGCGCGGAAGCGACCACCAGAAGGATATCCGCCGGTTCACCATTTCATCGCACGGCATTGAGGTGGAATCAAAATTCTCCGGACGCGAGGGCATTATGAGCGGAATAACGCACCACACGCCACAAGACGCTTTTGTAAAGGTTTTCGGCAAAAAATAATGGAAACGGCTTTTTTACTGGGGCTCAATAAGGTCTTTTGCGCGGGATATCTGCTCGCGGTTGCATGTATCAACCTCAACTTATATCTCATATCGGCGTTTTATCAGAAAAAATTCAACCAAGTGTCGCCCCGCGCCGGATTTATTGTTTCGATAGTTCTCGCAATTATTTTTGTGTCAAGCTTTTTTTTCTCCGACCCTGGCCAGACATCGGAGTGGGGCCATTTACGGATTGCGCGGCTTATTCTTCTGATTGGAAGCGCAGTCGCTTCCGGCTGGAGTTCCGCGGCCCTTTATATTACCATGAGAAAGCCCCGCAAGTGATGCACCTATGATATCATTGCACGGTCTCATACTCTTCGATATCGCCACGGTCATGGCAATGATGGTCATTGCCTATTTGAGCAAAAGCATGGGAGAAGCTCTTAAAATTGCTCCCTATTACAAAATACTCTACCTGACATCCATGCTCATCGCTTTTGCCGCCGTCGCCGATTCTATTCCCCACAATATTCTTTTCCCGTTTTCGAAGACCGTTACCATGGGTTTCCGCTGCGCGGCGGGAGTGCTGGCGCTTCCGGTGTGTTTACGTTACTGGAAATGGCTCATTTCGGAATTTTTCAAGAATTGAACGGGATTCATATGATAAAGGAATGATTACATGATTTTAACTTTGGAAAAAGATTTTTATTAATTTATTAAATAGTCTGCAAAAGGTTTAAAAACAATGAAGAAAAAAATACTGGTCATTGAAGATGAAGAAGACATAGCAAATCTTGTCAAGTTGGTCTTGGAGACCGAAGATTTTGAGGTCCAAACCGTTCTGGACCCCCTCAATGCCGTTGAGACGGTAAAGCGCTATAAACCTGACGCCATTTTACTGGACCTTGCAATGCCCAGACTTAACGGGTGGGAAATTTTTAAAGTTCTCAAGAATGATCCTGACTTTTTCAAGGTGCCCATTGCGATTCTTACCGCAAAGGCGCAGGCTTTCGACGAAATGGTCGGGCTACACGTGATGAAGGCCGACGCATACATTACCAAACCATTTGGAAAGCAGGAGTTGATCGACAAAACGCATGAATTATTCCGAGAAAAAACAGAATAAAAATATTTTAATTGTCGACGACGAAGTCGACGTACTCGATTTCCTGAAAATTTATCTTACCGGCCTGGGCTGGGAAGTTACTACGACGTCAACCATCAACGATGCATTCAAAGCGCTGGAAGCCGCGCTTTTTTTTCTTGTAATCACGGACATCGCCATGCCGGAAATGGACGGTCACGAATTCATTTTAAAACTGCGGGAGCGCGCCATACCATCCGAAGTGGCGCTCATGACGGGGTTTGGCTATAATCCAAAACACACTCTGGTCAAAATTTATAAAACCGTCAAGTATCCCTGCCT
>JBAVGL010000381.1:0-5032 GCA_049684795.1 Chitinivibrionales bacterium
ATATGTGGGAAAGCAGCGACTCGATTACGGTTTTTCCGACAGCGCGCAATACGTCGGCCACGCTTGATTTAATCGTAAAAAACAATGGCATTGCTAACATTAGCCCCGGCAGCGCCGGCACGGCAAATAATACCACGACTGTTTCATTGCCAATACTACGAAACAACAATTAACAGCGGTTACAATTTTTCCGCGATAACGAGTTTGAAGGCCGCTACAACGTTAGGATCGAACTGCGTGCCGGAACATCGTTCCAATTCCCTCACGGCCTCCCAGGAATTCATCCCTTTTCGGTAAGGTCTGTCGCTTATCATTGCGTCAAATGCGTCCGCCACGGCGAGAATTCGGGCGCCTATCGGTATGGGCATTCCATTCTTGTCGGTTTTTTCAATGAAATGGCGATGATGGGAAATAACTATCTGAATCGCGCCTTGTAAAACGTTTCCAAGAGAACCGAGAATTTTAGCCCCTTTTTCCACGTGTTCATCAATAATCTGTTTTTCCTCGCGCGTAAGCGCCGCGGCCTTGTTGATAAGGTCGCTCGAGATCTCGATCTTTCCGATGTCGTGAAGAAGCGACGCGACACGAATGTTCTCGACTTCGTTGCGGGAAAGCTGCATGGCGATGCCTATTTCGGTGGCAAAATCGGCGACGCGCACAGAATGTCCCTTGGTGTACCGGTCCGAAGCTTCGAGGTATTTTGCGAGGATTTCAACAACGCCGACATATGCCTGCTTGATATCGTTTAACTGCCGCTGTTTCTGCTCGTACAATGTGCCGACGGTGATGGCGGCAAGCACAAGGAAACCGCCCCAGATTATTATGTTGAAGACCAGGTTAAATTGCGTATTCTGTTCGAAAAATGAGTCCCCGTTATACATCACCATAAAGGTGACAAAACCGATAATAAAAAGGCTGGTAAGAACCGCGTGTTTTCTTCCTAAAAAATATCCTGAAATCAAGACCGGGAGATAGTACAGGTTCAGGAAGACGATCTTCTGGTCAATAAAAAAATTTGTGGCGGCAAGCGCCAAAGTAACGGCAAGAATCAGGATCGCTTCAAAATGCTTTACAACGCTATTCTTTAAAAAATCCATGGATGTTCCCGGAAAATATCGAATCGAATACTATTGTATCATCGTGGTTGGATAATTACACGCTAAAAATCGCTAGAGCCATGACGTAAGAACGGCGGGAGACCGTCAGTGGGCCTCGCTCCAGTTCTTGCCTGTTCCCACGTCCACCTTGAGCGGCACATCGAGCTTATAAGCATTGCTCATCATGTCAACCACCATTGCGCGAAGGTCGTCCGCCTCGGTTTTGGGAGCTTCGAACACCAGCTCATCATGAACTTGAAGGAGCATTCTCGCATTGGGAAATTTTCCCGGAAGCGCTTCCTGGATCCTGACCATGGCGATTTTTATGATGTCGGCGGCGCTACCCTGAATGGGCGTATTCAAGGCGGTTCGCTCGGCGGCTTCGCGCACCTGTCTGTTTTCGGAGGTTATTTCCGGCAGATACCGTCTCCTGCCTAGGATTGTTTCGGAATATCCCAGGGCGCGCGCCCTTTCAATACTGCTTTTCATATACGCTTCGATGGAAGGAAATTGCCTGAAATACGTGTCGATAAACGCCTGCGCGTCGGAAAATGAAATATTTAATTGTCGGGACAGATTGATCGGTCCCATTCCATACATTAGGCCGAAATTAATGGTCTTGGCTGAACGACGCATTTCGGGCGTGATCATTTCGGGAAACACTCCGTAAATGGCCGACGCCGTCTGGGTATGGATGTCTTTATCGTCAAGAAACGCCTGTACCAGGAATTTGTCTTTTGACACGTGCGCAAGCATCCGCAGCTCAATCTGCGAGTAATCGGCGGCGATAATCAGATAGTTTTTGGGCGCGATAAATGCTTCCCGTATTTTTCGGCCCGCATCGGTCCGGACCGGGATGTTTTGAAGGTTCGGGTTCGTGCTCGAAAGCCTTCCGGTTGCCGTTATTGTTTGATTGAATGACGAGTGGAGCCGCTGCGACTCCGGCAGGACCAGCCCGGGAAACGCGTCGATATACGTGGAAAGGAGCTTCTGTACTTCGCGGTATTCCAGAAGTTTGGGAACCACGGGATGCAAATTTGCCAATTTTTCAAGCGCATCAACGTCCGTTGAAAGTCCTGTTTTGTTTTTTCTGGACTTGGGAAGCATGAGCTTCTTGAAAAGGACTTCACCGATCTGTTTGGGTGAGTTACAATTAAATTCTTCGCCTGCAAGTTTGTAAATCTCCTGGGAGAGTAATGTCAGCCTCTGTGTATAATCTTCCGAAAGTTTTTTGAGAAGCTCGATGTCGATTTTTATTCCATACCATTCCATTTCCGCCAGTACGCTGATTAACGGTAATTCAACATTGCGCAACAGCGACGTTTGGCTGCGTTGCGTTATGATAGGTTCGAAAAGCTCTTTTAAATACAAGGGAATCACCGCATCTTCCCCAGAATACTGCGCGGCTTCCCGTATTGGGACCTTGGAAAAACTCTTCTGGCTTTTTCCTTTGCCGATAAGAGACTCTATGGATATCGTGGCAACTCCCAGCCACTGCTGGGCCAGCGCGTCAAGATTATACTGGCGCGTTCCAGGGTCGATAAGATAGGCGGCGATCATCGAATCAAAGGCGATGTTCCCCAGCGTGAGTCCGTAATTTTTAAGAACCTGGTAATCGTATTTCAGGTTTTGGCCGATCTTTGCTATGCGCGGCGATTCGATCATGTCTTTTAGAACGCTTATCGTTTCACCTAAAAAAAGGTTCGCGGGTTCGCCGGCGCCTTGAACGTCAGCCTCATGACCCACGGGAACATAAAATGCCTCCTTTTTATCAATTGACAGGGATATCCCTACGAGCTTTGCCTGACGGGCAACGACGCTTGTTGTTTCGGTATCGATGGACACGAAGCCCGCCGCGGATATTTTTTTAACGATTTCCCGCAATTCGGCCATGCTCGCGGGAACTTTGACTGAGTATTCGAGCCGTTTCTTATTTGCAAATGCGGGATGCTTGAGCAAAGAATGAAAATCAAGTTCCTTGAAAAATTGAACGCATTCTTCCGCATGGATATGCCGCGCCTTTAAAGACTGTAAATCAATGTCCACGCCGATTTCGACATTGAGCGTTGCAAGTTTCTTGCTAAGGACAAGGGCTTCCTTATTTTCCATGATTTTTGACTGGAGCTTGAGATTGTCAATACACGAAGGGTCTTCAAGCAATCTGTCGATTGTCCCCGCTTTTTCCAGAATTTTTTGCGCCGTTTTCGGTCCAACGCCGGGAACGCCGGGAATATTATCCGACGCATCGCCCATGAGCGCAAGCAAATCCCTGATCTGCTCCGGGAAAACTCCCATCTTGTTTTTCACTTCCTCGGGCCCGAAAACGTCCAGGCGCCCTCCGGTTTCAGGGGCAAGCACACGAACGTTCGGGCCGACAAGCTGCATCAGGTCTTTATCTTTTGTGACCAGTGAAACTTCAAAATCCTCTCGCACGGCTTTTTCAGTAAGATACGCAATAATATCATCAGCTTCCAATCCATTCTTTTGCACCTTGACAATGTTAAACACCTCAACGAGCCTGTGTATAAGCGGTATCTGCGACTTCATATCGTCGGGCATTTCCGCTCTGTTGGCCTTATATCGCGGATAAAGTTCATGACGGAAGGTCGGGACGGGGCTGTCCATGACAACGGCAACGTATTGACAATTAAATTCCGATAGTAACTTCAACAGGTAATTTGCAAATCCTAATACCGCGCTTGTCGGCTGGCCTTTTGAATTTGTCAGAGGGTTCTTAATAAGGGCATAATACGCCCTGTAAGCAAGGGCATATCCGTCAATAAGATATAATTGTTTTTCTTTCATGAGGGTTGTTAATTAAAATAGTATAGAACTGCGTATCATTTTTCTAGTATTTTTACAATTGTTCGTCCATTGAAAGGATGCAAAGATTATGCCGATATATGAATACCGCTGTGAAGAATGCGGAAAAGTGTTTGAAGAAATAGTTTCCGGCCATGACTCCGACGTACTTCCCTGTCCAGCCTGCTCATCCAATAAAACTGAAAAGCTGATGTCGCGCATCGGCGGCATTGGGATGGGAAAAGGGTCAGGGGATTTTGCCTGTTCCTCCGGAGCGCCGTGTCCGGGAGCGGCTGCGTGCGGCGCTGGCGGTTGCTGCCCGAACAATTGATATGCTTTCGCAAAATGTCACGCTGCTTGACGAAGCGCTTGCAAAGGGAATGCTTCCCGGAATAGAAACATTCCCTTGTCCATCACCGGAAAGCTGTAAAAGCACTGGCGTCATTCGAATCATTTTCCCGGAATTTACCTGCGTTTGTCCAAAAACCGGCTACCCTGATTTTGCCTCGATTGACCTCTATTATCTTCCTGACCATTTGTGTCTGGAGCTAAAATCCTGGAAGCTCTATCTCAACTCCTTCCGAATGATCGGAACGTTCCACGAAACGATCACTTCGTTCCTTTTTTCAACGATAAAAAGCGTCCTGGCGCCACGATGGGCTTTATTAGCCGGTGATTTTTTCCCCAGGGGAAATGTCAATACAACGATCGTTTTTGAAACGGAAGGGAAAAGACCGATTGGCGCGGACGTACTGCTCAAAGCTTATCCTTCACGTTGCAGGACATTTACCTGATTACTTTTCAAGTCCCTCCATAGATTCTAAAAATAGTTCTAATCTGCCAAACAGGTAACTAGGTTCAAGGAATAATTTATATTATTCAATGGACACGGTGCGGTTCTTACCATTTATGCTTTCAAAAAGGTCTTTAGCATGATTGAATTCTCCGAAAGTATCAAAAATCTTCGCTCCTCGGAAATCCGCAGGCTTATGAAATTGGCCGCTGACCCGTCCATCATATCATTCGCGGGCGGCATGCCGAACAATGAAATATTTCCCGTTGAAATCGTCGAAGAGCTTTGGCGCAACCTGCCACGGAACATCAAACAGGCCGCCTTCCAATACGGCCCAACC
>JBAVGL010000382.1:0-2306 GCA_049684795.1 Chitinivibrionales bacterium
CCTTCAATCAATGAACAAGCTCGTGCACGAAAAGTTTCCCGGGGCCGTGACCATTGCCGAGGAAAGCACGGCATGGTCGATGGTCAGCCGTCCTGTTTATTCAGGAGGGCTTGGGTTTACTTTTAAATGGAACATGGGGTGGATGAACGATATTCTTTCTTATTTTTCAAAAGACCCTATTTATCGTAAATACCATCAGAACCAGTTCACCTTCGGACTGATGTACGCATTCACGGAAAATTTCGTGCTGGTCGTGTCGCATGACGAAGTCGTCCATGGGAAAAGAAGTCTATTTGAAAAGATGCCGGGGGACAGGTGGAACAAGTTCGCCAATGTACGGGCGTTTCTGGGGTTCATGTTCGGTCATCCGGGGAAGAAACTCCTTTTTCAGGGGTGCGAATTCGCCATGCATTGGGAATGGGACGCGCAGCAGTCGATCAACTGGCATATTCTTGACAAAGAAGACGACAGGGATTTTCACCGGGGCATCCAGAAACTTGTTTCCGACATCAACCGCTTGTATCGCGGGGAACCGGCCTTGTGGGAGCGGGATTTTGACCCCGAAGGCTTTTCGTGGATCGATTTTTCGGACGCCGACAACAGCGTCATTTCCTTTATGCGTTTTGGAAAAGACCTACGGGGGGCCCCGCTTGTCGTGGTGTGCAATCTGACCCCGACCTTTCATAGCCAGTACCGCATCGGCGTGCCCTTCGAGGGCTTTTACAAAGAAGTCCTCAATACGGACTCGGCGTTTTACTGCGGCGCGGGCAACGGCAATATGGGCGGAAAGAACGCGGAGGCGGTGCCTTTGCACAATCGGAAATTTTCCATTAATTGCACCTTGCCGTCCCTGTCGACGGTGGTTTTTAAATGGATGGGGGGAAAAAAAGGTTAGTTTTCCGGTCGCCTCCATAGGTTCCAAAAGCTATATTAAGAGGACCTCAAAAAATTAGCTTTTTTAGAAACCGGACACTGAGCTTGTCGAAGTGACCGGCCAAATTTGCATGAAAACAAAGGTTCACTTCGACAAGCTCAGTGAACGGTGTTGCTTCCATGAATAATTAGAGGTGCCCTTAAATTAGTTAACCCTTTAACCTGGGGCTTGTCATGAAAAGGATCTATCGCATTCCGAAGCAAAAGAAAATCGCGGGCATATGCGCGGGAATTGGTGAAATGTATAGCATGGACCCTACGATTGTCAGGATAATTGCGGTTTTCGGAACAGTTGCAACAGGAATATGGCCGGGTGTCGTTGCCTACCTTGTCGGCTGGTTTTTAATTCCGGAAAAAGATGAAATGCCGGCCGACGGGAAGTAGTGTATGGTGTGGAAAGACGCCTTTATTTTTACGCTCCGTGAAGAACCCGCGGAAGCCGAAACAATCAGCCATAAGCTCATGCTTCGCGCGGGAATGATCCAGAAAGTCGCTTCCGGGATTTACAGCTATCTTCCGACGGGGCTTCGGGTGATGCGCAAGATTGAAAACATCGTCCGAGGCGAAATGGCGCGGAGCAACGCGACCGAGCTGCTCATGCCCGTGGTCATCCCGGCGGAGCTGTGGAGGGAGAGCGGCAGGTGGGACCGTTATGGCCCCGAACTTCTTCGCTTGACCGACAGGAAAAGCAATGATTTTTGCCTGGGACCGACCCACGAGGAAGTCATCGTGGATGTGGTGAGAAAAACCGTCCGGTCGTACCGCGATCTGCCCCTATGCCTGTTTCAGATACAAACGAAATTCCGGGACGAAGTCCGCCCTCGATACGGCCTGATGCGCGGCCGCGAATTCATCATGAAGGACGCCTATTCGTTTCACGCGGACGAGGCATCGCTTGACAAAATGTACTGGACCATGCATACCGCATATACTTCCATTTTCAAGCGATGCGGTTTGGATTTCAGGCCCGTGGAGGCTGATTCCGGTAATATCGGCGGCAGCGTGACGCATGAGTTCCATGTATTGGCGGATTCGGGCGAAGATACCATCGCTTTTTGCGATTCGTGCGATTATGCCGCAAATATAGAAAAAGCAAGCTCAAAACATATCGTCGCGGACGGCACGGTCCCGGCCGACGCTCCCGCGCTTGAAGAAGTTGCAACTCCGGAAAAGAAAAGTATTGAGGAAGTGTCGGCTTTTCTTAAAATACCAACGCGCAAAACCGTTAAAATGCTGGTTTACGAAATAAATGGCGGGGAATACCTTGTGGCGGTCTGCATCCGGGGTGATCTGGCCGTCAATGAAATCAAGCTGCGCGCGCTGCTGGGGGCGCAGTCCGTGGCCATTCCCGAAGAAGGGCCGCTGCGTAAGCG
>JBAVGL010000383.1:0-13075 GCA_049684795.1 Chitinivibrionales bacterium
ATGTTGCTTTTGCTTTACCCCGTCACTATATTTTAACAGTTTAATCTGGATTGGAATTTTCAAATAATTTCTTGTCTTTGAAATTTTCTTGCTTTAATAATTATTAATGTTAAAATTAAAGCGGATAAACGATTTCATGTAACAACTGCAAACGTTGATCCGGGTTTTCATCGAACATTGCCCGTGTTTTTTGTCTTGAAAGGAGAAAACGTGACTAAGCAAAAAGTGTTTCTTAAAAAAGGCGTTCTGCTTGCCGCTTTCGCGGTGACATGCCTCGTGTTTTGTTCCAATCCAACCAATCAAAACCTGCGGTGGCGCACCAACATTGAATTGCCCATTTCCAACACTAATTTTATTCTCGGCCAGCAATTCAAAGACCTTTTCAAGGCCGTCGACACAATGCAAAATTTCGCGATCCTCGGAATTGGCGACAGCACCGTTGACGGCGCTTACGACACCGCGACCCATTCCCTTGCCTTCACCGACAGCCTTAAAGACACTTTCTCGTTCGAACAGACGCAGGACACGATGTCGAGCAAGACCTTTGAAGTGGGAATCGGCCCGATCCCTTTGACAAGCGCGGGGAACATCGTCGCAAACGTTCCATTCGGGGTTGCGGCGGGAACTCTTCCGGCTGACGTAAAAACGGGTATTGTTTCAAGCACCGTAACCCTGAACAATATCCAGCAAATCACCTTCGATCCCACGCCGGCAAACGCGCAGTTGTCCATACGTCTGACCAATAAAACGGGCGTTGAAATCGATAGCGTTACCCTGTCGTTCCCCAATATTCTTCCATCAGCTCCCAGTCAAACCGTGGGATCAATCGCGCCGGGGTCGTACCAGGACATCACCATGAACGTTGCCGGAAACACGATATTCAATACTGTCCAGACGCAGGTGCAGGCAATTCTCAAGGCGGGCACCGTTTCCGCCGGCGCTTCACTCGGCGTGACAATCATGCTGGCGGGAGCCAAGGCGAATTCCGCGATCGTCCTGGATTCATTGGTTAACGTCGCCGACACCTTTACGAACAACTATAAAATCTCCGATTCGGTGAACATCGACTACGCGGACATTGAGTATGGTTTTTTCAATTATCTGGTAAACAACAGCACAAGCCTTCAGCTTGCGGTTTCCGCCATCCATCACGATCTCTGGATGACGCCCGCCTGCATCAGAAACAACGTCACCAACGTCTCGGAGCTTGGCGCACTGGCAACGGCCGCCGATTCATTCAATTATTATTCAGGCGTCATCATACAGGGAGAACGCGACGTGCTGCCGCATTCCCAGGTAAAATTCGCCCAGCTTAACCTGTCCGGCAACCGCATGTTCCCCCAATGGCTCGACAGTAATTCCATCACACGGGTGGACTATTTCGTGCGCACCGTGCCAACGGGCAAATGGGACACCTTAAGCGCCATGGACTCGCTGGTGTTTACCATTCAGCCGGCCGCCCTCAGTTACGGGGAAATGGCCGGAACACTCGTCAAGGATTACAAAAAAACAAGCGACACCCAGAACGTGGCGATCCCGTTTCCTTTCCCCGAAGGAGACAGGGACTCGCTGCGCGGTAAATTCCACCTTGCACGGGTCGTCGCGAGCATGAATGTCGCGACGGATCTCCCCGACAGTGCATACCTGGGCATGCTTGATGTCGATTTTCGGGTCGTCGCCCCGGATTTTCCAGGCGCGGTCACCGACACTGTTATCACTTTTGGAAACGTTAAGAACGACACGTCATATAACCGCAAGCTTATTATCACCAACGTCGTCAATAATTTCCCCGACAGCGTAAAAATTCTGACTAATGTAACGGTGCCGAAGGGCACCAAAATCAGGGCGATCAACGACCGGGCCACGGCCCAGAACGTCGGTTCAATGACCGTGAAATCGTTCGTGAATTATAAGTTGAACGCGTATTTCGATTGGTCGGTCAGCAGCTTGACAACCATGGACTTGGGCGCCGATACCTTTTCCATCGACCAGAAAAGCGTTGAACTGTTCAGGAGAATGGAAAACCGGACGGCGTCGTTTGATTTCGAAGTTCTCAATCAAACTAACGTTTATATCAGGCTCTATGCGCTGTTCGCGCCCGACTCATTGCGCGCCTCTCGATTGATGAATGACACGCTCTTTCCCACCGACTCTATTAATAACATGACTTTAACGCCCGGGCTTGCCGAGTCTCACGGCTACGTGAATCTTTTAGGAACAAACGGCGTGTACATACCGGTCCGGAATCGCGACACAACCAACAGCATCGTTTTGGATAACGATCAGCTCACGACAATCCTTACTACCTCCAAAGGCGGGATGCGATGGATGCTCCAGTTCCTGCCGAACCCGGGCGGCGCCAACGATTCGTTGACAAATAACGATTACATCAACATACGGTCGTCGTTCCATTTTGAGGGCGTAAATAATATGGATTCCGTGACCAACTCATATAACGGCAAAAACGTCATATATACGGGAAGTTCCAGGTAAGGAAACCTCGAAGTAATAAAGAAAGGTGAGATTGCCGATGAAACTTTATATTAAAACACTGCCTGTTTTGCTTGCGATGATTTTAGGATCATCGTTTGCCGATGTGGACAATGACGCCAGGAGCAACGGGACCACCGGGGGTCGAAACATGCTGGGAAATTCGTTTGAAGCGGGCACTTCCAACCCGGCGCTTTTAGGCCTTGACAGGGCGCCAACCGGCGGCGCGCTTATTCCGTTTACAAACGTGGGCGTTGGTCTTTGGAGCGACAAGCTGGCGCTCAATTTGTTCGATAATAATAATTTTTCTTCCGATCCAAACGCTCGCGCAAAGCAATTGTCAAGGCTCTTGGCCAGCAGCTTCAACATTACCGACGCCGACAATAGCGACACGACCGGAATAGCGGTCTCCAACAAGCTGACAAAAGGGTTTAAAGGCGGCCTTAAGATTTACGGAGGGGCCCGCTCGACGCTGCTCAATGTTACCAGCGGACGCATCGGGGTCGACGTCACTACCCACGTCGACGAACAAATTACGATTCCCGAAGGACCGCTGTATATGCTGTTTTCCAACGATAAGGGCCTGCTCAAAGGCAACACGCTCGATTTCAGCAATTTCAACCAACAGGGGATTTGGGCGACCGACGTGACCTTCAGCATGGGTCTTCCCGTTTCCGTTCCGGCGTTGCAGGATTTTTTCGGGCTGCGCTACGGAGCGGGCGGTATCGGCATCAAATATATCATGGGACATTCCATATTGCAGGCGCAGACATTGAGTGGAAGTGTGGCATATAAAACCGGCACTAACCAGATCGGCGTCGACGGCGAGGTCCAGGTGCAAACCGCGGGAGACATCGCCCACGGCAACATGATGCTCGGCAACCCTGTCGATAACGGGCTTCCCGTCAACGGTCACGGAATCGGCCTCGACCTTGGTGGAATCCTGTACGACGACAATGCCACCATGTCGGTCAACTTTCAAAATATCGGGGTGCTGTTCTGGATCAACAACACTAAAAAAGCCACTTATAAAATCCAGAAAAACGACCTCGATTTTTACGATATTGTCAATGGGTTCAAGGTGGGGAATTATAATAAGACGCAGTCGGGACTTGCCATTTTTAATCGCGACAGCAACGAATACCTTTCCAATGCTGACGATTCCCTCAAAGAATCCGACGGTTTTGTTACCACTCTCCCGATGGCCATCAACATCGGCTATGCCTATCAATGGAATTTCAAGGATCGCCTGCTTCCGCCCGCCCTTCAACCGCTCAAATCAATCGCTTCCTACGCCACGGGCGAGGCCAACTACCAGCAACAGCTCGCGGGCGGCCCGGGACGTTCGTATGTGCCGCGGCTCTCTCTGGGCTCCGAACTCGGCGCCGCCAGTGGTGTTCTTCCGCTGCGCTTGGGCCTTGTCCTGGGCGGACCCGAAGAATTCGCTTCCGCGCTGGGCTTCGGGATCAATGCCAATTATGCATCTTTTCAGTTTTCCTACAAGGCCATCGGGAATTTGCTATTCGTGCCCGTCCACGGCATGGAACTCGCCGCAGCGATAAATGTTAACTGGGGAATGAAAGCGCCGGAACATGTGAAGCCCTTCGTTCCGCCTCCCCCGCGCCATGATACGCTCGTGACCAAGGTGAGGGATACGCTTATAAAGAAAGACACCGTAATAGTCAAGGACACCGTGAAAATCAGGGACACGATCATCCAGATAAAAATGAAGCCCTCGGAAAAAGAAGAAAAAGCGCTCAACAAAGAGCTCAAAGGCGTTAATTTCCAGACAGCCAGCGCGGAGCTTACCACCGATTCCTATTCGCACCTGACGCTCATCGCTGATTTCCTTAAAAAATACCGCTATCTGCGCTATGAAATCCAGGGACATACCGACAGCAGGGGAGACGCAAACTATAACCTTCTGCTCTCCGCCGCGCGGGCTGCATCGGTGCGCAATTACCTGCTGAGCCAGGGAATTCCCGATTCAAGCATCATAGCAATCGGCTATGGCAAAACCAAGCCCATAGCGCCGAACACGACAGCGGCAGGCAGGGCGCTTAACAGGCGCGTGCAATTCAATGTCATCGAAACTGATGAGGACTATAAAAAGCTCAAAGTGCTTGAAGCGAATTTCCAGGAGCAGATACGGGCCGCGCAAATCAAAGGCGCGCCCGCGGCGGCGCCTGCTCCGGCTTCAACCCCGTTCAGGTATTGAGTCCCTTTTAGCTTTTGAACGACAATTTTTTGTCGTTTGAAAGATTAAAGGGGCTTACCTGCTGCCTGCCGCAGGCGGCAGGTTGATGTTGTTTTAGTGTAAACAGCGGTAGGTGCATTAAAAAGGCCTTTCTCTTCACGGAGAATGGCCTTTTTTTGGGCGCGTTTATTTAGTCCGCCTTTTCATGACTATCAAGGCCAACATGCAAACCACCAGGCCCCACGATGCCGTTACCGGCCAATCGCCCCATCGTGAATAGAGCGTTGGCACACGCGACAAAGAAACGGCGCCGGAAAGTTGCGTGCGCTCGCCAAGGCGCGTTTTGGAAAGGACCCTGCCGTACTGGTCCACCAGCATGCTGATGCCCGAATTGGCGCAGCGGGCGAGAGAGATGCCATTCTCAATACAGCGTTGTCTCGACATGACCGCATGCTGAAACGGTCCCGACGATTTGCCGAACCATCCGTCGTTGGTCACATTGACCAGGAGGTTTGTTGATTTTGTCAACCTGCTCCGCACAAAACCCGGATAAATGATCTCGTAACAGACTAAGGGAACGGCCCGTATGTCGTTGCCGATTGAAAAAACGACCGGCGTTGCGCCGCGCTTGAAATCAGCTTGCCCCAAATTGACGCGGCTGAGGATTGGGAACAGCCCCTGAAAAGGCAGCGCCTCGCTGAATGGCACCAAATTCATTTTATAATACGGGACGAATTTCGTGGAACCGCTGTCAAGAAAAAAAACCGTGTTGTAAACAAAATATTCGGTGAGCGAGTGCGCCGGAGCAACGTCCCAATGCAGCGCGCCGAGCACAAGCGGAGTCTTTATTTTTTGCGACCATCCGATTACGCGCTGCCGAAGCGACGGCCGCCTCACAAGATAGCATAAGAGCGCGCTTTCGGGCAATATGATGACCTCGGGCCGGTATTGCTGCGCGGAGGCATACACAAGCGATTCGATCACATCGAAAGCGGTGTCGAGCGAATGATTGCCCCATTTGTTCTGGTCGATGTTGGGCTGAATGAGTGATACCGCGGCCATCGGCCCGGCTGACGCGGAAAAGTGCAGCCGGTGCCATCCCCAGAGGGAAATTCCAAGCATGCACGCCGCAAATCCCATGAGATACGCGCCTTTCTTCCGGACCTTTTTATAGTGGATAAATTGTCGAACTTCCTGAAAGATCAGCACGTTGCCCAGGATAATAAAAAAACTCATTCCATACACGCCCGTTATTGACGAGATTTGCGAAAACGCAAGCAAGGGCGTCAAGGAATAACCGAGTATCGTCCAGGGGAAGGAAATTTCTCCAACGCTTCGTGCAAATTCAATACATACCCAGATGGCAGGAACAAACAATACGTACAATGCGGGAAATTTTTTGTAAACCATTCTGAACAGAAGCCCGTTGGCGGTGAAAAACAAGGCCTCAAAAAGGGTGATAAGCAGAACCCCGGTCACAATCAAGTGCCACAAGCCTTCGGGAGTCACGAATGCGATCCAGTAAAGCTGGCCAAGGGATGCGGCAAAACCGAAAAGATAAGTTTGGAGGGCCGCGCGCTTTGCCGAAGCATTAAGTGAAAAACAGAAAAGCGGGACACAGATTACAAAACTTAACAGCGGAAAAAACGTAAAGGCCCGATGCAATTGACTATCAAAAGGAGGTACGCCCAAAGCATAGAAAAACCCCGCAAGGACCGCCATATACCACCGGTTCTTGGCATTAAAGAAGGTGATAATTTTTTGAATAAAAATATGCACGGTATTTTTCCAAGGTTGCATTTTGGAAATTAATAAAATAGCTTATGCCTTTAATACTGTTCTTAGCGGTATCGGGAAGCGGGGTTCAGGTGGTTTGATTCAGGGCCTTGGCAAAGGAATCGCTCAAGTCATCGAGGACGGTTTCGGTACTATAAAAACCCGTGGAAATTCTTTTTTTGACTGTAGTAAGTAAATCTTGACGCACCTCGGTCTGAGAAGATTCATAGGTGTCTTTGGGCGCTTCGGTGGACATACCATGTATCCGATATTTCTCTTTGGAAATCCTTGGTTTATTGTCTGTGGATTGATATTGTGCAATATTTTGGATACGCATATATATAATTATCTCAATAGGCAGTAAGAAAATATAAATGCCTAGTAAAATCCCTATTATGTATATCGGCATCAAATGCAAAAACTTTAAAAGAAACTTTAAAAAAACCGATTGTTTTAATAAAATATAATTTAACCTGCGGTGACCCCATGGTTAAGAAAGGAATTATATTTAATATCGATAACATTTCCAAAAGGAGAAAAATATGAAGGAACGTGTTCAGGAAGTAATCGACCAGATCAGACCCAATCTTCAGGCGGATGGCGGAGACATCGAATTGATTGAGGTTACGGACGATGGAACGGTCAAGGTCAGGCTTCAGGGCGCCTGCCATGGATGCCCGGGCGCGGCAATGACGCTTAAAATGGGGGTGGAAAGACTTTTGAAAAAATCCATTCCTGAAATAAAAACCGTTGAAAACGTCGGTTGATGCATGACTTCCCTGCGGACGTGCAGCAGTCTTTTAAACCCCGCGGCCATAAAGGATTTCGGATGGCGCGCAGTGTGGACCAAGCTGACGTTTCTGGCTTTTTGCTGGGCCAGCCTGTTTATTTTTTTAGGTCTGGGACTGCTGTTTTATTTCCTTGTTACAATCCGGTTAAAGACACTAAACGTGTGGCTGGACACAACAACGTTGACCGCGCTTATCGTGTGCGGGTTGGTTGTGGCGGGCGGGCTTTTTTTAATAACCCTCACGGCGCTTACGGGCGTGGATCTCCTCTATCCGCATGGGAAACGGTCCGTCACCGTAAAGGTACTCTTCCCCATCGCCGCGACCCTCAGCCAGCTCCTGGGCGTCAACCGGAACATCCTGAGGACCTCATTTGTGAAAGTCAACAATGCGCTCACCAAGGCCCAGAAGGGAAGAATAAAGGGGGAACGCATCCTGGTGCTGCTGCCCCATTGCCTCCAAATAGATATCTGCAACAGGAAACTGACCACCGATGTCAACAATTGCATGCGGTGCGGCAGATGCCCGGTAGGAACCATGATTTCACTTGGGGAAAAAATGGGCCTTAAGATCGAAGTCGTCAACGGCGGAACGCTTGCGCGGCAGAAGGTCGCGATGATCAACCCGGACGGCATAGTGGCGGTAGCCTGCGAACGCGATCTTACGCTTGGCATCCAGGATGTGTACCCCATACCGGTTTACGGGGTGATAAACGACCGGCCTCATGGCCCCTGTTACAATACCTGCGTGGACATGAAACTGGTGGAAGAAGGCATTGCATTCTTTAAGAAGGACGCGATTACTCATGTTCCCTGAGCGAAGTCGCCTGCACTGTCGTTTCGGCAGGCAGGCGATTTCGCTCAGTGAGCGGTTAAGTTATAGACCAACCAGGCTAACCCGCCTGAAGGCGGATAAGGTTCTGTATGGGTAATTATCTACGCTTGCCGCGTATATAATTCGCCTACAGAACCTAATCGGCTCTACAACAATCTTCTTATCAAGTCAACCATCGGGTACTTTCTTTTAAACGCCTCGTAGGAGGCGTTTTTTTCGCGCTCAAAATCGTTTTCCCGGTCAAGAAATGAGCGGCATGCGTCCGCGAGTTGTTCGTAGGGGAACATCGGAATCCGTACTCCCTGGTAGGGATTGATGTCGGATTCTTCCGACACGACAAAACAACGATTATTCAGCAAATAGGATATCCGTACGGCCTCGAAGATTTTTGTCGGGTAAAAATGGACATTGAGGACTATCTTTGACCGCGCAATGTATTCGTCCCGCTCCCGGCCATAAACTCCAAACAAGGCCTGGAGCCTGATTTTCTTTTCTTGTGATAAAACGTTAAGAACCTTTTGGCGCCGCTCACCAATGCTGCCGAAAAAGAGAACGTCAATGTCTTTAGGACGGCCCCGCGGGACCTGCTCAAGACTCTGGTGATATCCAATAGGCAGATGCCGGGCATTAATGCCCAATTCATTAAGGAACCTGATATTTTCTTCTGAATAATCCCAGACCTTGAAAGCATGTGACAACACTTTCTTTGCATCTTCCGAAAAAGCGCTCCAGGCTGCCGGACTTAATTGTTCAAGCTGATACGGAATATAAGTTATTGACAAATGCTCATCCTTGAACGGCATCAAATGCCAGCCTAAAATGACATTGATTTTGTCCCGCGCCAAATCATTGACCGCGATATCGCACGATATCCCGCAGGAGACAAGCGAATGCTTGAGCAGAAATCCGACCTCGGCAAAACACATTGAATGCTTATATCCCTGCGGGACAATAATACATATTCTATAGCCGTCAATACTCATGGGGACCTTTTTTCGATTGCACTATGCACGAAATTAAGGTATTTTAAAACACTTTTCATTTGTGGTCCCTTCGTCTAGTGGTTAGGACACAGGATTTTCATTCCTGCAACAGGGGTTCAATTCCCCTAGGGACTACCAATTTAAAATCAAGGACTTACACGTAAAAAACGTAAGTCCTTTTTTTGATGTTCATTATTCCTTGAGCGTCGTTTTCCTGCCCGCGCGCCAGACTCTAAAGGTCGAAAAATACGGGAACGTCGCGATTAGTATGACTGCCGGCGCCAATAATCTAAGCAAAGATGTCCGTATTCCCAGGCGCGCTTCCACCTCTAAACAATCTTCATTGAACGCCGGTTCAAAAACAATTTCGCGTTGTTTCCTTTTGCCAAGCATCAGAGCATGAGAAATACCCGCCCAATAACCATACAGTTTCCCGGTTGCCGAAGGTTCCGGAAGGTTTGCGCGAATATGAATATTCAATCGGCGCAGCACGAAGAGACGAAAAAGCGGGGAAATCGCCCGTCCCAGCCATCCAAGGATTTTATGCCTCCATGATTCCTGATAAAAAAAGAACAGGGCCTTCCGTAAGGAACTATTCCTGAATTTTTCTCGCAGCAAACGCAGTTTCGCAATCGGTCCTTCTTTTTCCTTTTTTTCCTCTTCCGCCTGAGTGGCTTCAGGTTTTTCAGGACCGGGGCCTTGCGAGTGAAGGTTCCCCGCCTTGGTGTCTCTTCGGGCGGCCCCATAATCTGCGTCGTCGCCAGTTTCATGCCGCGCTGAAACTTCTTTCCCGCGAAAAGGCGCCTGCGGGGCCTTTTCGTCTCTTTCAGGCCCCGGCCCGTTTTGCTCTTTATCAAGATGCCTTGAATAAACGACAAAACGGCCAAACAACCGTATGTCAATAACTTTCCTTTTCAAATCGAGAAACCCGCCCAGTATCCACGGGTGCAACCAATACATTGTTACCAAAGCCGATTCCAGCGACGAGACCCGTTTAACCTGGACTACAAACGAAAAAGGAGAAATGAGTACCGCGATAAAGAGTATGAGGAATACGATAATCGCGCCCAGCAGGACATTTACAAACACAGGACAATTCTGGCTTTCTAATTTTCCAATTCTTCTTTTTTCAATAATAATCCGCTTTCCGTTATCACCTGGTCCATCGAAACGTCATGATAATCAAACGGAAGGTTTTCAGAGCGGATTTGACAGTCGAATGCAATGCCGAACAACGGGATCCTGCCCTTTATTTCTTTGAGAAACGAATCGTAATATCCCTTGCCATTGCCTAATCTGCCGCCATAAACGTCAAAAGCAACCGCCGGGCAAACGATGAGCTGAAGATCGCTTTTAAAGAAATTATCGCGTTTACCTTCAACCGGCTCCAGTATTCCGAAAGCCCCCGGAGCAACATCGTTTTCAAGGTTGTGTATCTCACCCATGCCAAGTTCATTGCCGGTATTTTTGCAATAGGGCAGAATGACGCGTTTCCCACCGGCAAGCATGTTGGCGATGTGCGTCAGGGTTTCCACCTCAGAACCGGTGTTCGCGTAAACCATGATGGCCCGCGCTTCCTTATACTGGGGCGTTTCAACAAGATTTTTCCAAGCGGTATTGGATTTTTCCGACCTCTGCTGCGCGGTCAATTCATCGCGCGCTGCCCGGTAACGAAGGCGAAGGTCGTCCTTTTTTTTCCTGGCAATTGACTCATAGGAATTTTTCGGTTCATCGAGTTTCACGGCCTCGTCAAATTCTCGTTTGATTTTATCGCTGTACATTTTGATTTTCGCGAATAAACGGGCCATTTCCCTAAAGATGCGCGGTACTTCCTTGGTTCCGAAAAGAAGCAGAACCAGCATGCAAATAAGGGCGATCTCCGATAATCCGCCAAGTCCGAAGTTCATCGTTTTTTCTCCACGGTCAAATATGATACCAGGATGCTTGCCCCAAACAGTAACAACAGCGGCAAGGCCATGACAAACTGCGAAAGAACGTCGGGGGGAGTTATAATCGCGGCCACGATAAAACTCAGAACTATCGCGTGGCGGATCTTCCCGACCAGAAATTGCGGGGTAAGCAGTCCCATTTTCGTGAGCACGTAGGATATTACGGGAAGTTCGAAAATCAGACCGCAGGCCAGGCTTATTTTGACCACGAAGCCGATGTACTCTTTTGCTTTAAAATAGGGTTCCAGCACACCGGCGCCATAGATTGAAAGCACGCGCATTAAAAGCGGAATCATCACGTAGCTGAAAGCGATTCCCAGGAAAAAGGAAACGGTCGACGATATAACGATCGGAAATACAACGCGTTTTTCATGCTTGTAGAGCCCGGGAGAAACAAACCGCCAGATTTGATAAAACAATACGGGAGCCGTTAGAACAATAGCGCTGACAACGGCAATTTCCATGGAAAGCATGACCGCTTCCGCGGGTGAGGTAAAAATAAGGTGCGGTTTTGGATTGGTATATTTAAGCGGGTAGACAAGAACAATCTGAAATATTTTTTTCCAATAAACGAAACACGGAATGGTAACGACCAGCACCGTCGCGATGCATTTTATCAGCCGACTCCGGAGTTCTTCAAGATGGTCCAAAAAGGAAAGGCCCTCGCCGTTATTTTTCGCTTTCCTTTTTTTTCTGACCAAATTCTTTATTGTCAATAAACCAATTCTTAGCTTCTTTGTCGCCATCGTGGGGGGCCTTATTGAATATCCTTCCTGAGCAGCGCATTCGAAGGACGCTGAAGGTTATCCCTCTTTTTTTCCGGAATCCGGCTTCTTGTCGGCGATCTTCGGGGCTTCGCCCTCTTTTTCGACATCTTTTGCCGCCTTTTTAAACTCCTTGATCCCTTCACCGATGCCTTTTGCAAGATCGGGAATTTTTTTTGCCCCGAAGAGCAAAATGACGATCAACAAAATCCAGATCAGATGAGTCGGCGCAAACAGGTCTCCCATACATTACTCCTTGTTCGTTAAGATCCTATGTCCTCAATTTTAATCCGGTATTTCACCACCCAATAAAATATATTGTATTTTCAGCGGTAATTGAACCTAATTCTCATCACGCGGTTATTGTCCGATACCACAAGGCACATTTTTTTAATCAGGACCTCATGAATCGCGACACGTCTGAAAACGTTGTTTACGGCATTCACGCGGTGGAAGAGCTGCTCAAACAGCGCATTGAACAGGTAGACCGCGTCTATTTTGACGCGGACAGAAAATCATCCGCGCTTTTCAATCTGTTGAAACTCTGCCGGAAACAGCGGCTTTCGTATCAAAACGTCCCCTGCATAAAGCTCGACTCGGTTGCAAAAACTGCAAAACATCAAGGCGTGGCGGCCATCTGCAGCGCAAAAGCGTATTCCACCGTTGAGTCTCTCATGAGCGCCCTTAAAGTCAAACGGAACGCTCCGGGGCTGCTGTTCGTTCCGGCCTCCATTGAAGATCCGCGCAATCTGGGCTCGCTCATCCGGTCCTGCGTGGCTTTTGGCGTGGACGCGCTGCTCCTCGAACGCAAGAACACGGCTCCTTTAGGAGATACCGTTGCAAAAGCCTCCGCGGGAATGATCGAGCATCTTTCCATTATTAAACCGCGAAATCTTGAAGGTCTGATAGGTGATTTAAAGGCCATGGGCTTTTTTGCGGTAGGAGCTCAGCACACCGCGACCACACGACCTGAGCAGGTGGACTTTACGCGGCCAACGATTATTATCACCGGCGGGGAACACCGGGACATTCCGCCGTATCTTGCGCGGCTCTGCTCCTGTATGGCCGGCATACCGATTTCGCCCGCGGCGCAATCGCTTAACGTGACCGTTGCCGGGTCCGTTCTTCTGTATGAATGCAATAAACAACGCGGGTTTAAATACTGACCGGTCGCTACTTAGGTTCTGTAGGCGAATTATATACGCGTTTAGCGTAGATAATTACCCGTACAGAACCTTATCCACCTTGTGGGTTATTATCAAAACCAAAGAATGAATCCAGCTTATCAATGACG
>JBAVGL010000384.1:0-7699 GCA_049684795.1 Chitinivibrionales bacterium
GAGCAGGATATTCAGCAAGATATTGGTCGGCTTCTTTTACCAGCGCGTCGGGAGTATAGCCGAATTTCTCATCCAGCACTTTAAAGGGCGCTGAAGCGCCGAACCTTGTCATCCCGATCACCCTGCCGAAAGGCCCGACAAGGCCCTGGAGCGTTACCGGAAGACCCGTTGTCATGCCAAGAACCGGTGTTCCCGGCGGAAGCAATTCTTTCTTATAATCGCCTGATTGCTCATTAAAAAGTCCCTCCGACGGGGCGGAAATGACCCGTATTTTAAGGCCGCTTCTTTCGGACAATTTTTGCGCTGCCGCGACCATGGTGGAAACCTCGGACCCGTTTGCAATAAAAATACAGTCCGGTTTCCCCTCAACATCAACAACCACGTAGGCCCCGCGACTCGCGGAAAGGGCGTCGCGATAGCGGGTAGACCCCGTCCGTGCGGACAGATCGTTAATGGCTTGACGAGAAAATAACAAGGCCGTCGGCGAATGGACATTAGCCAATGCAAGGCTCCAGGCAACGGTTGTCTCTGCCGAATCCGCCGGCCGCAAAACAAGAATGCTTCTTTTTCCGTCAAGATTATTCATCTTTTCCAGCAGCCTGATCTGGGCTTCCTGTTCTATAGGTTCGTGGGTAGGGCCGTCTTCGCCCACCCTGAATGAATCGTGCGTCCATACGTATTTTACCGGCAGTTTCATCAGGGCGGCCAGGCGTACCGCGGGTTTCATATAATCCGAGAACACGAAAAATGTCCCGCAAACCGGTATAATTCCTCCATGTAAAGCAATACCGTTCATTATTCCCGCCATGGTCAGCTCCGACACTCCCGCCTGCAAGAATTTTCCCGAAAAATCTCCTTTTCTTAATATAGTCGTATCCTTTAAAAAAGCGTCGGTATTATCGCTGTTGGACAGGTCCGCGGATGCGACAATCATGTTTTCAATGCTCCGGCAAAATACGGAAAGGACTTTGCCCGAGGCGGACCGCGTTGCGATGTTCGATTTTTGCTCAATCTTGGAAAAATCGATTTCCGGCAATCGCCCCGACGTAAAGATGCTGAATTTCTCAGCAAGCATGGGTTTCTGCTTTTCCCATTGCTGGTGGATTTTCTTTTTTTCCAAGGCCTTGCTGCTTTTTAATTTCCTTATTTCTGAAAAATAACGGGCAACATCTTCCTGAATAGCGAAAGGGTCTTGGGGGTTTCCACCCAGGTTTAAAATGGTTTTATCAAAAGATGCACCGGCTTTCGAGAGCGGCATTCCATGCGTTTCAACCTGTTTTTCAAAACATACGCCGTTTGAGGTGAGCGCCCCCTTACCCATAATAGTTTTCCCAATAATCAATGTTGGACGTGAGGTCTCGGAAATTGCAGAAGTCAGCGCTTTCCTGATCTGGTCATGATTGTTCCCTTCGATCGTTTCAACGCGCCATCCCCATGATTCGTATTTTTTCGCGGTGTCTTCGCTGGTGACGTCCGATGTACAGGTCGAAAGCTGCACGTCATTTGAATCATAAAACATGATTAAATTGGAAAGCCCCAGGTGACCCGCAAGCCTCCCGACACCCTGGGAAATTTCCTCCTGAACTCCCCCGTCCGAAATATATGCGTATGTTTTGTGCGACATCCATTCTCCGAAGCGTGCGGCCAGAAAGCGTTCGGCTATTGCCGCGCCTGCCGCAATGCAATGTCCCTGTCCAAGCGGCCCTGACGTGTTCTCCACTCCTCGTTTCACTTCAAGTTCCGGATGACCCGGAGTAACGCTTCCCCATTGTCTGAAGTTTTTAAGGTCGTCCGTTGTATAATTTCCCATAAGCGTCAAAATCGAATAAAGCAAAGGCGACATGTGACCGGGATCAAGAAAAAACCTGTCACGGTTGCACCATTCCATGTTGGAAGGGTCGAAGTTTAGAAATTCGGTAAACAAAATTGTGATAAAATCCGCGCCACCCATTGCTCCGCCGGGGTGGCCGGACCCCGCTTTTTCAACCATTGCCGCCGACAAAATACGTATGGTATCCGCAACTTTTTCTGAAATAGTTTTTGACATTGCTTCTCCTCTGGTGCGCAATTAAAACAGTATGAAAATAATTAAATTGCAGATAAAATTCTATTTAATCAGAATATTATTGTAAAGGCATGCAACCAAAGCGGAAACAATAATGGGAAAAAATTACAGGCATACTCCATGGATTGTCTGGTGACTCCTTATGCCTTTATTGATTAAATCATTCTTAACGGTGAATTGGGATCTCCTATTTCCATCTCCAAAATAACCCCCGCCTTTTCCACATCCGCTTCCGCTTTGGTGAATAAGGCGCCAATGGAATCAGGCGATAGACTCAAAATATCCCAAATGGATTTATCCTCTTGCTGAATGGTCCCTTCAAAAGAACCCAATGCCAGATTACAAAGAATATACTCTGTCAAATATGTGACCGCCCAGAAACGTGATTGATTATCGGGGGCCTTATCGAACGAATGATGAAATCTCACCCCGGAGATTATCGGAGATTCAATTTTCCATAATTCAAGCAAGGCGCTTCCCACCATGGGATGTGATTCTTTGCCCGCTATCATGTGCTCGGCGAGAAGAAAGGACTTTTCCTGTTTTAAAGCTGAATTCATTATCAGTTCGAATTCTTTGTGGAAGAATTGATCATACACTAAAATACCGACATCATGCAGAAGGCCGGATAAAAAACAAATTTGGAAATCTTCCGAGGAATATTTTTGGGGCAGCGTATTGATCATTGTCTGCGAAAAAAACGCGGAGGCTAATGAATGCCTCCAAAACTTTTTATAATCAAGAATGTTGGATTTTTTAGAGAATTGCTTGATCAGCGTAATCGCCATGATAATGCTTCTAACTTCATTGAACCCTATCCTGGCGATCGCAAGCGGCAAAGATGAAATTCTCTGGTTGGCCGGACTGAAAAAGGCCGAATTCGCGACTTTAAGAACTTTTACGGCAAGAGCGGGATCCTGTTGAATAATTTTAGCAAGAATTGTGGCGTTTCCTTCTTCGGAATTCACAAGTCGCTGGACCCGTACCAATATCTCAGGCAACGTCGGCAACTCTGTTATTTCGTAAAGGCGTTGCAAAACATTCATGGCCGGAGAATCCTTTGGGGTTGTTTTAAGGCCGTAACCAAACCTGTCGGATGGAACAAGCTCGTCCTTCAAAATTGGATTATATCATTGGCCGCCAATGAGTGTCAATGATGGGGCTTTTTCATTTTTTCCAGGATTTTCTTTGCCTCATCACAATGTCCGGATGGATTACGGGCGCACGCATCCAGCACCTTATTGCAGGCGCCTTTAGCCTTAACGCTATTCCCGGCCCAGTAATATCGCTGCGCTTCAGAAAAACGCGTCTGAAGATAATTCCGGACTGCCGCGGGTATTTTTTCATAGGCGTCGGCCAACTGCGAGTATGCATCGGCGCTGTTGGCATATAATTTTTGCGCTTCGTAAAGTTTGACCTCCGACCAAAGCAAAAAACGGCTGTGCGGATACATGCTCTTGAGTTCATTTAAGCCCGCCGTGGCGGTATCGTAGCATTCTTCTCTGATATTGATTTCCAGTAATATCGCTCGCGCCGCCAATGATGAAAACTGGCCCTTTTGCGAGGCATTGTTAATAGATTGTATTCCGGTGTTTTTGTCCCCGGGATACCAGAAAAGAATTCCCCAGAATTTTTTCCTCAATTCCGCCCTGGCATAGCTATAAAGGCCGAGAATTAAATCGACATCGGCATTGGAACTATCGATTTTTTTTGCCTCACGGCAATACGAAAGCGCCTCAAATCCGAGATGAATTCCATTAAGGTATTCTTTATTGCGCATTTTATAAGCGGCCGCGATAAAACAACTGAATCCATGCGCCGTAAGAAGATAAGAAGTCCTGCCCATGCGTTTTTCATAATTCTTAAAAAACAATTGGGTTGTTTTGAATGTTGTTTCAAAATTTTCCACATCGGAGGTGTCATCGTAATCAAGATGCCGCATTCCAATTATTGACAATTTGAGCATCCATTTCAAAGGATCGCCAGCGCTGTCGTCGCTTAGAGAATCAACCGTTGCGACAGCCTGATCGAAACGGCAATCGTACATCTCTTCCACCGCGGTATTTGCTTTTTCCTTTTGCTGAACCGGCATGGTGAATCCCTGACACAGGAAATGCATAATCAACAAAAAAAGCAAACATACGACGCGATTAGTATTGTTCAAATGCCGTGGAAACATCTACATGAATTACTTTGTTTGAAAGGTGGGATACATAATGCCGAAACGCCATTTATAATAGAATCTGCTTCCAAGAAAAGTCAACACGATCAGGACTCCGTAGTGTGGAATAAAAAGAACGACGAAAACAGTCAATAAAAAAACCGGCCACTTGAAAGCATGAAATGCCGTTTTCTTATTTGTCGCCGCGGCAAACGTGATAAACAAAACAACGCTGATGAGCGCGGGTATTGCCATGACCCAGAAATTATACGCCATGAGAAAAGAAAAAATAAAAGAAAACAAGCAAAACAAAGTGGCGACGCGAGCGGTTCTTTTTTCACCATATTTAACGCAAAATGTCTGTTTATTAGTGATTCGATCTCCAGTCGCATCGGGAATAGTGGTGGCCAAAAATACTGCCGCGTTGGCCATGCCCGGTGAAATAGACGAGACCAGACCGTTTTTAATAACTTCAAACCCATACTGGCCGGGAAAATGCGCGGAATACCATCCGACAAGAAATGTGAGAATGCCATGGCCCAGAATATTTACCATGACCCCGCCCCAGGCCCGGTTTTTCAACCTAAAAGGCGGTAAATTATACAATGCCCCTAATAATAGACCCGTCAGATATAACAATGCCATAGTCCGATCGAACAAAAACGCGCCGGCCATCCCTCCAGCCATGCAGAATGCCGCCAGTATCCAGGCGGTACGGATCGACAGGTATCCGTGAGGAAGCAAAAAAAGTTTGTGATTGATACGGTCGCTTTCAATGTCAACGATCTGATTAACAACGTATATTGAAGCCACGATCAAAGAAAAACCGGCCAAAGCGGTCCACAGGTACAATGAATTTACCACCATACTGGCCGCTGAAAAACATGCAAAGGGACGTGCGTCTTTGTTACCGGTTATCCACCCGACAAGAAGAATTGTCCATACGGGAGCCAGGAGCGTTATCCGAAGTAAAAAGAAACAATCGATAAATTTCGTTACTAAATGGACGATTTTCTTATTCATTTACTCATGCTGTCAGGAAAAAAGCTTCAAGTCTCTTTCCATAAAGGATAGGTTCCCACGGGAAACGGGTTTGAGTATATCCAGGCATTGTTTCCCTTAAATACCTCTATTCTATAAAGACCTTTATCAACAATTTTAAATTCCTCGCATAGCCCCGTGGCTGTATGGACGATTTTCCCGTTCTTAATGAACCTGATTTCCGCCTTATCAACTAATTGCACGCGCAAAAATGCAGGCAAAATTCCTTCCGGCGCTTGAGGCCCCGGAAAAGAAGTAAGGCCGTTGCTATACTCGATAAAAATCCGTGTGCCTTTGGCGTTTCCCCTCCTGAAATTCGTTATGAACCCCCTGCCGTTTTTCAAGGCGTCGAGAAACAATTCCTTCGCTTTGCCCCTATCACTCTTGGGCATTGGTTCGGAGAGATATACATGCGTCCTAATGCCTTTCAATTCCACCTTAATAGGGAAAATAGTCAACCGGAATAGCCCCAGCTTTATTCTCATCGTATGCGCATCAACACCGCCAATTCCGCTTATAAAAACATCCCTGTTGTATTGGTCCCAACGCCGTAGAATATCTTTTTCGGCCGATACCAGAAAGCGGCGAGGATAGAAAAGACTGAAAAAATTCAGCCAGCTTTTCAGTTTTTCCAGCCAGTCGGACATCTGGTTCCAAAGCTCGATCCCGTCAAACCCCTGAACATTCCAATCATTCCAGGGATAGGCCGGATAATCTTTAAAAAAATGCCTCTTTTCAACGGGATGGGCAATGAACCCAATTCCATTTTTCTTTTTAATTGCATCGATATACTTCTGGGGTTTATCATGCACCCGAACCACGATATCCGTTCCTAAGACCAGATAATGGTTCAAATTATTAATGTCATTATGTTCATATCCGATGAGTACGAACAGGTCGTCGGAAAATCCTTCATAACCCTTTTCCCTTCCCTTGAGCGAAAGATGGTCCGTGACGACAATAAAATCAAGGCCGACCTCTTTTGCGCTAGCAATAAGCGTTGGAAAATCAACGCTCCCGTCTGAAAAAGTCGTATGCAAGTGCAGCGCACCGCAAAGTTCGTAAATTTCGGGAATTTTAAACTGCTGAGCACTCATCTGTGCACCTTGATTGTATACACGTCCAATTTGTAATAGTATAACTTCTGGAATGATGGAATTGAATAAAAAAAGATTTTAAAAAAAATCTTAAGCGACCCTTTTGATAAACCTCAGCCGGTAACTATCTTATATATTGACAGTTATGATTGTTGAAACGTATATTAAAAACTTTGTTATCCTTATTTAATCCGTTTCCGTTTATAAAAAAGTCAAGGAGTGCTCTCGATGCCCCAGCATAAATCGGCTGAAAAACAAATTCGAATCAGCAAAAAGGCCAATCTTCGTAACCGCATTGCAAAATCAAAATTAAAAACGGTCGTGCGTGGCGTATTAGAATCCAAAGATAAAAAAACTGCCCAAGCGGCACTTGTAGAAGCGGTTTCGCTCATCGACAAAAGCGTCAGCAGCGGCTTGATTCATAAGAACAATGCTTCCAACAAAAAATCGCGGCTCTATACGTACGTCAATAAGCTCGCGAAGTAATCCCTGGATAGTGTTTATTTGTTCTTAAGGTTGTGGAGATGGATTTATGAACAATTTCCATCGGGTTGATGGAGCATTATTGTGTGAGAATGTCTCGCTCGCCTCGCTTATTAAAGAATTCGGGACGCCCGCCTATGTTTACAGCAAGGCAAGCATTATCAACAATCTTGAATTGTTTCTGGGAGCGTTTGAATCAGTCGATTCGCTCATTTGTTTTTCTGTAAAGTCAAATTCAAATCTTTCTATTTTGCACCTCATGGCCCAAAAGGGGGTCGGGGCGGATATCGTGTCCGGCGGAGAACTGTTTTGCGCCCTCAAGTCGGGTATCGACCCTAAAAAAATAGTTTTTTCCGGCGTGGGCAAAACCGCCGACGAACTCCGGTACGCGCTTAAAACCGGCATTCATCTGTTCAACCTTGAATCGGAACCGGAACTGACCCAGCTTTCGGAGATTGCCGAATCGCTTGAAATTATCGCGCCAATCGCGCTCCGCGTCAATCCGGACATTGATGCACGCACGCACCGCTATACAACGACCGCCAAAAAGGAAAACAAATTCGGCCTTCCTTTCAAAAGCGCGATTGCCGTTTATAAGAAGGCTTCAAGTCTGCCCTTTATCAATCCCGTAGGCATTGACATGCATTTGGGTTCCCCAATTCTTTCCCTGGAACCGTATAAAAAAGCGCTCGATTTGCTGACCGGGCTGGTTGCACAGCTGCGCGCCCTTGGTATCAATATCCATACGCTTGATATCGGCGGCGGGTATGGCATCGTGTACAAAGACGAAAAGCCTTTTACTCCCATCCAGTTTTCCAATCTTGTCCTTCCCTATCTGGACAATTTGAAATG
>JBAVGL010000385.1:0-12270 GCA_049684795.1 Chitinivibrionales bacterium
GAACAATTCGATCCGGGGTCTCTAAAGCTTGCCTGCAAAATCCCCATAACTCGGATTGGTCTATGTTCAAGCAAAGTAAAAAGTGTATATTTTATTCGGGATAATGGTATAATAAGGCAAGTTACAAAAAACGGCTGGGACCATTTTAGTGTCTGTAGCTGACTTATCTACGTTTTTTGCGTAGATAAGTCCTGCATACAGACACTTATCTGCCCTCAGGCAGGTTCGTTTATGATGCAGCGCCGCAGAAAAAAGTTGGGTGAAATCCTGATCGCTCAGGGCATGATAACCAATGAGCAATTGGTAGAGGCTTTGCAGGTGCACAGGCGTACCGGCGTGAGCCTGGGGACGGTGCTGGTCAAACTGGGCTATATCACCGAAGACGACCTGACCAGCGTGCTGGGCACCCAGATCCAGCTCGACCAGAAAAAACGTATCGGCGAAGTTCTCATCGACCAGGGGCTTATCACCCAGGAACAACTCGTAACCGGGCTTGAAGAGCAGAAAAAGTCGAAAATGCAGCTGGGAAAATGCCTGGTGAAGCTGGGTTTTATCACCGACAATAAATTAGTTGATGTGTTGAGCGCGCAGCTTGATATACAGCACGTAATGCTTGATAATTTCAACTTTAACAGGGCGCTGATCCAGCTTATTCCCGAAGACATGGCAAAAAGGTACAAGGTGATACCCCTTTTTGAAAAAGACGGCGTTCTCACCGTTGCCATCGCCGATCCCACGAACCTGCGCACTATCGACCATCTCAAATTCAAGACCGGCAGGGAAATAGAACCGGTCATTGCCACGGAAAAAAGCATCACCACGGCGATCGACCGGAATTATGAGACCGGCGTCGAGCAGATGAACGAGCTGCTCGGGGCGGTCCAGGTCGAAGATCTCGATGTTGTCAAGCACGATGAGGAGGAGGAAGAACCCAACAAATTGACCGATGAGGAAGGAGCGCAGATAGTAAAGCTCGTCAACCTCATCATTACCCAGGCGGTAAACGAGCGCGCGTCCGATATACACATAGAACCCATGGAACGGTTGGTGCGCCTGCGGTATCGCGTCGACGGCGAGCTGGAGGAAAAAAACCCGATCCCGCTCCAGCTTCGGGCGCAGATTTCCTCACGTCTCAAGATCATGGCGGGCATGGACATCGCGGAAAAACGCAAGCCGCAGGACGGCCACATCCAGATACGGCACCAGGGCCGCGAAATAGACCTGCGAGTTTCCACGTTCCCGGTGATGACGCGTACGCGCGGCGTCAATGAAAAGATCGTGATGCGCATCATCGACAAAGACGCGGTCCAGCTCAGCCTCGATCAGCTCGGCTTTCTTCCGGGCATGCTCGCCACGTTCGATGAACTCATAAAGACCTCCGACGGCATTATCCTGGTGACGGGCCCCACCGGAAGCGGCAAAAGCAGCACCCTCTATGCGGCCCTGCAAAGGGTCGATACCCATTATGCGGGCACCATGAACATCGTCACCATGGAAGATCCCGTCGAATATACCCTGGACGGGATCAACCAGGGCCAGATCAACGTGAAGGCCGGATTTACCTTCGCCGACGGCATGCGGTCGATCCTCAGGCAGGACCCCGATATCGTCATGATCGGTGAAATGCGCGATAAGGAAACGTGCGAAATGGCAATTCAGGCCGCGTTGACCGGGCATCTGGTTTTTTCCACGCTGCATACGAATGATTCTTCCAGCGCTTTTACCCGGTTGCTTGAAATGGGCATCGAACCGTTTCTCATAAGCTCGACGATCAGGGGCATTCTGGCCCAGCGTCTCGGCCGCAAAATCTGCCAGCGGTGCAAGACTGCCTATGACCCCGATCTGGAGACGCTCCAGCACCTTGGTCTCAAGGCGGGGATAAAGCTTTTCAAAGGGAAGGGTTGCCACATGTGCGGCAATACCGGTTATAAGGGCCGGTGCGGCATTTTCGAATTGTTAATCCCCGATTTACAGGTAAAAAAGATGGTGCTCGCGCATGCGTCCGCCGACGAAATAAAAGCGTATCTCGTCAAAAAGGGCGGATTTGACACGTTGCGACGGGACGGATTGCGCAAAGCCGTTGAAGGGATCACCACCGTCGAACAGGTCGTGGGAGTTTCACAGAATGATTAGCCCATTGACCGCCGAACCGGTGACTTCGAAAGTCATTCTTAACAACGTGCAGCGGGAAGCGGTCGTTTACCCGGAGGGGCCCCAGCTTGTTTTTGCCGGCGCCGGCACGGGCAAGACGCGGGTCCTCACCGCAAAAATAGCGTATCTGATCCAACACAAAGGCCTTGCTCCCAATCATATTTTCGCGGCGACGTTTACCAACAAGGCCGCCGGCGAAATGAAGAACAGGGTCGAGGACATCACCGGCATTGCCTGCGCCGGCCTGTGGATCGGCACGTTTCACTCGCTCTGCGCGCGTATCCTGCGCAGGGAGTCCGGCAAAATCGGCTACATGCCGTCGTTTTCGATTTTTGACAAGGACGACCAGCTGGCGCTTATAAAGAAAACGGCGAAAGACCTTGCAATCGACGAGCGTACCATGCCGCCGCGGGGGCTTTTGCAGGCGATCTCGAAATACAAGAATGCCTGCATTCCTCCTGGAGAAGTTGAGGGAAAACAGGGGAATTTTTTTGAACAGGAAGTCTTTCGCGCTTACAAGGAATATCAGAAAAACCTCCTGCAGCAGCAGGCCATGGACTTTGATGACCTCATTACCAATTGCGTATACCTGTTCCGGGGCCACACGGAAACCCTGGCGCAGTATCAGGGGCTTTTCAAGTACGTGCTGGTCGATGAATATCAGGACACAAACCGCTCGCAGTTTTATCTGGTAAAACTTCTGGCGCAGACCCACCGCAATATTTTCGTGGTTGGCGATGACGACCAGAGTATTTACGGATGGCGCGGCGCGGAGCTCGATAATATTTTATCATTTGAAAAGGTGTTTCCGGGCGCCGCGATTTTCAAGCTCGAACAGAATTACCGTTCGACGCAGGCAATACTGAGCTTTGCAAACGCCGCCATCGCCCCTAACTGCGTCCGCGCCGACAAACGGCTATGGACGGCCCGGCAAGGCGGCGGCGCGGTGACGGTCACGCGATACCGCGACGATCGTCAGGAGGCCGAAACGATCGGGGACAAGATACGGCGGCTTTTACACGAAGGCAACAGGGGCGGCGATCTGGCCGTTTTGTTCAGGACAAACGCCCAGTCGCGCCTGTTCGAGGATTCACTGCGAAAACGGCGCCTTCCCTACGTGCTGGTGGGAGGCATGAGTTTTTACGAACGCAGGGAGATCAAGGATTGTTGCGCGTATCTGCGGCTGCTTGTCAATCCTATGGACGATATCAGCTGCGGCCGGATACTTAATGTTCCGGCGCGCGGCATCGGCGACAAGACCAGGGAAGCGCTAATGGACCGGGCCCGGCAAACCAACAGGTCCCTGCTCCAGGTGATCCTTGATGAGCAGATGGATTATGGTGGCGCGCGCGCGGTAAAAGGCATTGAGGAGTTCAGGACCGTATTTTTGCTTCTGAGCGACTTAGTTAGCCAGCGCGAAACGCCGCAAGAGATCCTTCAGCAAATGCTTACGATTACAGGGTACATGAACATGCTTGAGGATGAGGATTCGGAAGAGGCTCAGGCAAGGCTGGAAAACATCAATGAACTCATGAACGCGCTGGCGACATGGTCCATGGACAACCCCGACAAGGGGTTGTCCGGATTTCTGGAGGAAATATCGCTGGCGACCGATGTTGACAAATGGAACAAATCGGACGACACGGTGAACCTCATGACGCTCCATTGCGCAAAGGGGCTGGAATTTAAAACGGTCTTCATTGCCGGCTGTGAAGACGGCATCCTCCCGTCCAGACAGAACTTCGACGACGGCGATAAAATTGCCGAGGAACGTCGTCTGTTCTATGTCGGCAGCACGAGGGCCATGGACGTCCTGGAGGTTTCCTGCGCCGAACAGCGATGGCGTTTTGGCAGTGTAATGCCAATGGCCGCATCGCGTTTTATCGAGGCCATCAGCCCTGAACTGTATCGCCTCGTTGATATGAGCGCTTTTGTCGAAACGCGGGACCATGCGTCCCATCCGGTAAAACACGTGCCTAAAAGCGTCCGCGCGGCCGCACCGGTCATGCACGATGATTTTTCCCAGGAAACGGTCCAGTACAGAACAGGGCAGCATGTGCTGCACAAGCTCTATGGTCAGGGCGAGATTTTAAGCATCAGCGGTTTTGGCATAGACATGCGCATGACCGTCCTTTTCAATGACGGTTCAAGGCGCCGAATGATGGCTAAATTTGCGGATTTTGAACACGTTTGAAAGGAACAATCCATGATCAACCGCGAACACGTAAAGCATATCGCCGAACTTGCGCGGCTGGCCTTGTCTGAAAAAGAGGTCGAAATGTTTACCGGGCAGCTTGACTCCGTTCTTCAGTACTCGGACCAGCTTAACAAGGTGGACACCGCGGACGTTGAACCCACCTCGTTTGTTTCGCCGGAGCGCGATCCGCTCAGGGACGACGTCATCCAGCCGTCGCTTCCCCGTGAGAAACTTCTGCAAAATGGTCCGAATGTGAAGAAAGGCCATTTTGCAGTTCCCAAGGTGATCAATCAATAAGCAGGTAAGAACATGATCGAATCTTTTTCTTTGGCAAAATCAGGGTAATACCCCGTCGGGTACTTCCAAGGGGCGTCTTTTTAATCAGGTTAATCTTAGTCTCCATGCCGAACAAATCCATTCTTTGCGTCATTCCCGCCCGCTATGGTTCCACGCGCCTTCCGGGCAAGCCTCTCATCATGATAAAGGGTCTTCCTCTGGTTATGTGGACTTACAACCGGGCGCTTGATTCCAGGGTCTTTGAAAAAGTGTGCGTTGCCACCGATGACCGACGGATTGTTGATGCCGTGGAACGTCACGGTGGAGTGGCGGTAATGACCGCCTCCGACCATACATCGGGGACCGACCGGGTCTGTGAGGCGGCTGAAACCTGGCGGCGGTTTGATTACGTTGTCAATCTTCAGGGCGACGAGCCGCTTGTTCCGATCGGGCTGCTCAGGCGCCTAGGCCGCAACATTGGAAGGATTGACGATAATTCCTTGCTTACCTGTGTTTCGTATGCTACAATTGATGAGAGAAACAATCCGAATGTCGTAAAAGTGGTGCTTAACCGGAGCCGGGAAGCGCTTTATTTTTCGCGCTTTCCGATCCCCTTTGATCGTGATGGCGCGGGAGGTTCGATACTTAAGCATTGCGGCATTTACGCGTTTACAAAGCGGGGACTGAAATATTTTTGCGGTCTTCCCTACGGTAAACTTGAACAAATGGAAAAACTGGAACAGCTCCGCGCCCTCGAACATGGAATGAAAATACGGTGTTTTTCATTCAAGCATAACGGCGGGAGCATCGATACGCCCGATGACGTTAAAAAATTTAAAAAGCTGGTGGAAGGGTAAGTATTGGCGATGACAAGCACTGCCGAAGATACTCATGTCATGAAACCTGAAGACATTCATCTGCTCGTTGTCGATGATGAAAAATCCATCTGCGAGATTCTGGGCCAGTATCTGCGGATGAAAGGCTATTCGGTCATCGTTGCGGGAAGCGCAGAAGACGCCGTTAACATCATCAAAAAGGACAAGATAGACCTTGTCCTGTCGGACATAAAAATGCCGGGGATGACGGGCGTTGACCTCCTTAAATGGATACGCGACTACAACAGGGTGCTTCCGGTGCTGTTAACCACGGGCTTCCCAACGCTGGACAGCGCAATTGAAGCGCTGAAGCTCGGCGCCTTCGATTATCTTACAAAACCGTTCCATCTCGAAGAGATCGGTGAAAAGATAAAAAGGGCGTTGCTTAATAAACATATGGAGGAGGAAAACAGGTTATTCTCAAAACTTGTTTCTTTGCACGAGGTCACGAAGATCCTGGCGTCAACCCATGAGATCAACGATTTGAACCGTAAAGTCCTCGACTATACCATTAAAATATCAAAGGCCAGGGCCGGAGCTCTCATGCTTATGGACGAAGCGGAAAAACTTATTATTGTTGCTTCGTCAACCGATCTCTTCGGCCGCGAGTTCTTTGAAGAGGGAATATTTCCCATTGCGTCCAAATGGGCCGTTGAAAACGGAGAACCGCTGGTCATTGAAACCAATGTGCACCATGCGCTGGCTGAAAAATTCCCGGCGCTTCCTCCGGCCATCCAGTCGTATATCGCGTTCCCGCTTAAAACGCCCCAAAAAACCATAGGCGTATTGAACCTCGTCCGCCCGAAAGACGCCATTCCTTTTTCGCACGTAGACCTGGAGATCATCAATGTTTTGGCCTCTCAGTCAAGCATATCAATTGACAATGTGAGGCTTTACCAGGACATCCGCAATAACTATCTGAAAACGATCCGCGCTTTTGCTCTGGCGGTCGAGGCCAAAGACCGCTATACTCACGGACATTCGGAAAACGTCATGAAGTATACGGTTGTATTGGCAAAGCAGCTTGGATTGCCGGATGCGGAAATAGAAAACGTGAAATATGCCGGCCTCCTGCACGATATCGGAAAAATCGGCATCAGCGAATTCATCCTCAATAAGCCTTCCAGGTTGACGCCATACGAATTCGATGAAATCCGGAAGCACCCGGCCGTGGGGGCGAAGATCATCGCCGACGTCCCGTTTCTGCGCCCCCTGGTCCCTTTCGTGCTTCATCACCATGAATACTACGACGGCAGAGGTTATCCCGACGGCATCAGCGGGGAGGAGATCCCGTATGGGGCGAGGATATTGAGCGTCGCCGATGTGTTCGAGGCAATGACGTCGAACCGTCCGTATCGCAAGGCGCTCACGCCGGAGATGGCCATCCAGACGCTTGTGGCGGGACGAGGGAAACAATTCGATCCCCGCATGGTTGACGCGTTCATGGAAGTATTAAAATTCGGGAAAGCGGGAAATTCCGACGCTTCCTCATGACCGGAATTGGATAATCCCGCCTTACGATTCTTGGAATATGCGGGCTGTAGTATTCAAAAAATGATAATCATGTTTGCTTCTGGAACAGGAATGACGCATATTATCTTGGGTGATAAAATGACCACGTTCTTGTTACGGGGTCTTTGAGCGCGCCGGCGCGCTTACGTGTGATATCTCATGAAAAGGAGTGTCCATAAGCGGTCCATATCTGCTTTAAATCTTCCTATGGCTTCACAAAAAGAAAGCATAAGCGGAATAGAAATTAGACACGGCCTGATTACCATTGCCCAGTATTTTCCGCAGGAGAATTCTGTGGGCAGCATTATCATCAAACCCATGAGCGATGCTTCCGGACAAGACTTTGACGGGGTCCTGAAAACTGAATTTAAGAACCTCATGGCGGAGATTGATTTTAAAGACCAGAATGTCGCCGTGTCGTTGCCTTCCGAATACGCGATTGTTAAAAAACTCTCTCTTGACAGCGATGAAAAAGACGTCGGCGAGGCCATCAGTTGGGAACTCAGTCAACATAGTGTCGGGTCGATCGAAGAATATTCGTTTGATTACGAACTTTTGGGCCAGTCCGCCGAGGGTGCCGTCAAACAATATCTTGCCGTGGCCTACCGGAATTCATCAATACAGAAACTTGTGACGCTTTTAAAGGCGTACAAGCTCAACCCTCTCGTCGTCGATCTTGATATGTTCGGGTTAATCAACGTTTTTGAGGCTAATTACGGCGAACAGATTCAGGTCCCGGCCGCAATTGTGCTGGGCAACGACGAAAAATCGATAATCATTCTGACCCAGAACGCTACGCTCCTTGATTTCGATGTTTGCATGCATAATCCGGGGGCGCTTACTGCCGATGAATACGGCGCGAAAATCGCGGAGAGCATTGATCGTCTTAGTGCTTGCGCCGGTCAATCCTCGCAGGGAAAGCCGGAATTGTTTTGCGCGGGGTCGATCTTCTCGCAGCCCGAATATATCGGGTCTTTCGCCGGCAGATTCGGGAATGCGCAACTCCTCGACCCGTTTAAAAAAATCGCCTGCCGCGCGGGAAAGGGCGAGGAAGACCTGCGGAAATTTTCCCACCAGCTGGGCGTTGCCGTGGGAATGGCTTTACAAGGCGGAGCGGAAGTGTAATCTATGATCCGCATCAACCTTTTAAAAAATACCGCCGTTTTGCAGAGACGACCCCTTCATATTCCCCGGGCCGTGTTTTTCGCAGCGGGTGGCGTGGTGTGCGCGGGCATTCTGGCTCTTGCCGGAATGAAGGGATACGCGTGGTATGGCGCGCATCATCAAACGGCGGGCTCGGCGCAGGAACGGCAGGTTGTCAAGCGGGACCTTGCGCCTTCAACCTACGTACGATCAAACATGGTGGAGGAGGTTGTAAAAGAGGTCAATGATTCCAGGCTCAAGCTTCGCGAAAGCGGAATGCTCAGTTTACCGTATGATCAATTGTCGTTTGCCGAAAAGATAAATTATGAATTTCTGTTCACCAAAAACGTTTGTGAGATGCTCACAAGGGCGGTCCCCGGCGGCATCGGCCTTAAATCGCTGGACATGGATAATTTTCAGACCGTTTATGCGGCAGGCATAGGGCCTTCGAAGGATCTGATCCATGAAATGCTTGTGTCGCTGAAGGGCGAGAAGACGGCCGTTTTGCCGCCGCCCTATTCTTTTATCAAACCTAACGGAAGGGACGGCTTTCGTTTCGCTTTCTCCTGCAAGACCGAATTCGGGCTCAATCTGACCGACCCGTGCGTCGACCTTTCACTCTCTTCGATCGTGTCAAGGAACGGGCTGCCCGGGACGCTTGCCTCATTTTCAAGGATAGCCAGGCAGAGCCGGATTGCCGCCGCCAAAGACATCAGCCTGGTATCGACCGACAAAGTCGGCAACTATTACCGCTCCATCTACCGATGGACGGGCACCTGTTCCTATAAGGATTTTGTCAGGTTTATAACCGGGCTGTATAATGAAAAAATACCCTGCGCCTTCAAGCATTGTTCGCTTATTGCCCAAACCGCGTCAACGGTGAAGGTTGAATCGCAGATAGTTATTACCAGTAAAGAATGAAGCTTCGCATAATCGCCGGCGACCTCAAAGGCCGCATCATCACGCTTCCCGAAAAAAGCGTCAGGTTTCGTCCCACTCAGGGGCGTGTCCGTCAGGCGCTCGCTGAAATCCTTAAGAAACAAATTCCGGGGGCCATCGTGGCCGATCTCTGCGCAGGGAGCGGGGCTTTTGGTTTTGAGTGCCTCAGCCGCGGAGCGCGCGAAGCGCACTTTGTTGAACATGACCGTATTTTAGCGCGCCGCATTTCAGAGTTCATCAAGCGGTTCGGCCTTGAAAAGCGTGCCATGGTTCATGTTCAGGACGTGCGACACTTCAGTATGACCTGCAAAAGTTCGTTTGATATTATTTTTTATGATCCACCCTATGCAGAGAACGAACTTGCCGGACTTTTGCCGCAGATTCTTGAATTGCTTTCACCCCAAGGAACGCTACTCCATGAGCGGGCGGCCGGAAAAAAAGGCGCCGAAACGGCGCAGACAGCATTCGACAGCACCAGGTATTTCCATGAAACCCGGAACTACGGCGATACCGGAACAGACTTTTATACGCGGCGCAACGCGTAAATTATTTTAGTGAATCTTAGTCCGAATTTTATACGCGTTTCGCGCAGAAAATTCAGACTTAGAGTAACTTACCTGCTTTTAAGCAGGTTATTGTGTACAAGAGAGCTCCTGTATGCCCATCGCCCTTTATCCCGGAACATTCGACCCCATAACCTTCGGCCATATCGATATCGCCGTGCGAGCGTCAAAAATATTCACCAAGGTTATCGCGGTCGTGGCCGATAATCCGCACAAACACCCGCTTTTTTCCGTAAAAGAGCGCCTGAGCATGGTTAAGGAAGCGGTAAAGGACGTTTCTAAAATAGAGGCCGTGTCGTACAACGGGCTGATCGCCAATTGCCTTAAGGAGTTCGGCGCGACGACGATCATCCGTGGCCTCCGAGCGCTTTCCGATTTTGATTACGAATTCCAGATGGCGTTTACAAATAGAAATATTAACACGCGAGCGGAGACCGTGTTCCTCATGCCCAGCGCACGGTATGTCTATCTCAATTCCACGATGGTCAAGGAAATCGCCGAACTCGGCGGTGACGTAAGCGCCTTTGTTCCCGCCGCGGTGATGGAGCATTTATACAAAAAGATGAAACGGTAAGCCGATGTACCGCTTTGCCGCGCCCGCGCTTCCCAAGGGCGTTAAATCCATACTTGTTGTCACGGTGGCTGTGTGGATACTCCAGCTTGTTCCCTGGGTCGGAGAACGAATCACCATTTTTGGGGCGCTTGTTCCGAACCTGGCAATTGCCCATGGCCAGATCTGGCGGCTGGTAAGCTATCTTTTTCTTCATTCTCATGATCCGCTCCATATCATCTTCAATATGCTTGCCCTGTGGATGTTTGGCGTGGAAATCGAGGAACTGTGGGGAACAAAACGGTTCGTAATTTTTTATTTCATTGCCGGGGCGGGCTCCGGTCTTTTCAGCGTGCTTCAGTGGAATTCCTTTATCATCGGCGCTTCGGGCGCGGTTCTGGCGCTGTTGACAGCGTACGCCTATTATTTCCCCGACCGGACCATCCTGATGTTTTTTGTTTTTCCCCTGCCCGTGCGCCTGGCGGTCGTCATAATCGGCATAATGTCGCTGTTTGGCGCCAGCTCTGGAAGCGGCGGCATCGCGTACCTTACGCATTTGGGCGGGATTGCCGTTGCGCTTCTTTACATCAAATACTACGGTTCTTTTACGGCATGGATGCAGAAGCGCCGGCTTCCTGCACGGCAAAAAAAACCAAGCATTCTTCAATTCAGGCCTAAAAAGGAAAATGCAGGCAAGCAGCAATATTTTGAAGACGTCATCGACCCGATCCTGAAAAAAATCTCCGAAAAGGGAATTGATTCCCTGACGCCGGAGGAACGCAGGAAGCTTGATGACGCTTCGAAGAAGCCGAGGAAGCGTTGAAACCCTAATTCCAGTTTGACCTTTTTACTCTATGTTTCGCGTTCATGCTGATAAACCGTCACTGCGAAGCATCTCTAATAGTTTGTTTACGCCAATCCTTATTTTTTTTTCCAGACCAGGAAGCTCTTTGGGCGTAAGAAAATCCCGCATTTGTTCATCGACCATGGTTTGAGAAAGGTCCGCGAGCGCTGTCGTCAGTGTGCCAATCAGATCGGCGATTGTCATTGAAACTGTTTTTATTTTACGGCCCGAGCGAATTTCTGATTTGGCAAGTCGCTGTCGGAGCGTTTGAATGTGAGGATGAATAGCAAGAATATCGACCATAAAATAGCAATCATATAAATCGCGGACTAGTCTTCGCTCGTTCCAGGCGGCTATTTTGTGAGCCAGCGCAATGTCGAATCGCATACCCCGAACGATATGGGCCTGTTGATTTGTTACCCGTGCAAGGGTAGCTGTAGTCAACTCTTGGCTCTTGCAATCCATGGCCGCACTTATTTCAATTTGAACGCGCATACCGTTATATTCACACAAACAGCGCAGATTTTTAGAATTGAGCGAATGTTCTATTTTTAAATCAGGAACTCGACTAAATGCATTAAGCACAAGTTCGCGGACGTCTTTTTTTGATGAAAACGGCACGAACACATAGTCAATGTCGTTAGTATGACGCGGACAATCGAGAAGTCGAAGCTCCATGCCCCCCTTGAGAATGGCATTATTGCCGAATTTATCGGCCAGGAAATTAATCAACCAGACCATGAGCCCTAAGGGGCTTTCAACTTCGATCATGTAAATACCCCTTCACAAAAGAAACAAAGCGCGGGTTGCGGTATTTTCGCAACCACTGCTCGATCAATAGGCGATTAACGCGCGTTATGTCGATGTCCTGATAAATATTGAACGAATACGAGCGCCCGCGGAGATGAAAATAGAGCGTATCGAGAAGCGCTTTTTCCGGCGTAGCGTAGCGTACTCCTTGATCTCCTCGAAAACCAAAAAAAAGAGGTTCCGCTATACCCACGTATTCTACCGTTAAGCCTGGCCCTTCGTAAATACGATTCTTGCCAACTCTTACCGCGTATAGTGTCATTGCAGGAACTGAGCCGATCATGAGTTCTTTTGCCAGAATTGTTCCTAAACTTAAATAACTGTTTTCAATGATTCGCGCGGCAAGGGTTTCTGCGCGGAATCCGGTCGTAGTGTAAATCCCGCGTGAGAATCGGGAAATGATGCTAGCC
>JBAVGL010000386.1:0-3170 GCA_049684795.1 Chitinivibrionales bacterium
CAAAAAACCGGGAAAGATATTTTCCCAAAAGGATGCGGCATGATGTACCGAGCAAAGCGTTTTGGCGTTATTGTTTTTGTCATGATGTTGGGTTTTTCCCAATCGCAGGCCCGCTCTTCGAAAGGCGATGTTCTGTTTAACCTCAACTGGAAATTCATTCAAGGCAACCCTGCGAACGCGCAGCTCCCGGCCACGAGCGACGCGTCATGGCAGACCGTAAGCGTGCCGCATTCGGCGTCGTACGATGCGCCAACCGTTACCGGTGAACTTGCGTTTTATGGAAGTCCGGCCTCCCCGAACAAAGACTACTGGTACCGGAAAAGCTTTATATGTCCGGCAAACGCGCAAAAAGTATTCATTCAATTCGGGGCGGTAATGCAGTCCGTAAGCGTTTTCGTCAATGGCACCCTTGTGGGCGCGCATTACAACAGCGGATACACGGGGTTTTTCTTCGATATATCCAATAGCGTCGTGCGCGGGGCCTCCACGCTCATTGCCCTTCATTGCAATATCAATAATGACATAAATATTCCTCCAGGAGGAGGACCCGAGTGGGCGGGAAGCGACGGCGGCGCGGCGCCGGACTATCTCCTTTTTTCCGGCATGTATCGCGATGTGTGGCTTATGTTCAAGGACAGCGTTTACGTCCCGGTGCGCGGCCAGCGGGTTACAACAACCGGGTCAGCGGCGAGCCCGACCGTCCATGCGCTGACGACCGTTAATAACGACGGCAAAACCGCCCAGAGCGTCGTCGTGTCCTTGACGCTTCGCAACCCTTCCGGCGCGAGCGTCGCGACCGGAACATTGACCCAAACCGTGCCCGCGGGCGGCAATTCGTCGTTCGACATAACGACCGGCGCGGTCTCTTCCCCTTCTTTGTGGTCGCCTTCCAGTCCTTCACTTTATACGCTCCAGACAGTGGTGACCGCCGGGGGCGCTGTGGTTGACAGCGTCGCGGAACAGGTGGGATTGCGCTTTTATTCGTGGAGCGCAAGCACGCCCGGCGGATTGTCAATTAACGGCACGCGGACGGAATTAAAGGGCGTTTGCCTGGGGCAATTCATGGGCTGGATCGAAAACGCGGTCCCCGATTCCCGGTTCGCCAAGCAGATCGCCATGATAAAAGACATGGGCGCCAACAGCATCAGGTGCTCGCACTATCCGAGGGCCGACGCGTTTTATCGCGCCTGCGATTCCGTCGGCATGACGGTTCTTGTTGAAGTCCCCAATTGGGGCGTCAGCGGAGGATTTGCCGGCTTGACTTTATTCTGGAGCCGTATGTACAGCGCCGATTCCGAAATGGTCCTTGATGCATACAATCATCCCAGTATCTGGGGCTGGAGCCTTTTTAATGAGCCGAGTTCGGGTGATGATTTGACGTCGCAGTTTAACAATGAAAACAATATCATTCATGGGCTTGATCCGCTCGCGGGGTCCGGCCGCGTCACTCTGGTGTCCAATTTAAACGGAGCATCGACAAGATTTGTTTTTGACGTTGACGGCGCCAATTATGAGACGTCGGCTTCCACCACCGCTCCAATTGTCAACACGGAAGATTACCAGAACTGGTTCCGGGCGTTCGTTCGCGGGGACGCAATGGATTTGAGCGTAGGCAGCGGCAGCGAGGCCGCCGCAGAGGTCAATCAGATGAAGACCGACTGGAGCACCACGGACAAATGCGCCGGAGCGCATTTCTGGTGCTTTATGGATTACTGCTCGTTCCGGAACCAAACCGGACGGGAGGGCATCGTCGATCGTCTCTGGATACCTAAAAATGTCTACTACCTGTTTAAGAACACATTTAATACCGCTAACACTACAACGGACTATTGGACAAACGGGACTCCCGCGACAATTGACCTCAAGGCGGACCTCACCACGCTTAGGGCCGACGGCTCGGACATTTCCCAGATCGTCGCGACACTGCGCGATGCAAGCGGCGCGTGCGTGCAGCCGAGCGCCGGTTGCAGCATCGCCTTTACGGCCAGCCCGGCCGCGGCGGTCACCGCGCTTTATACGGGACACAGCACGGCCCCGACTTCCGGCAATCCCGTAACCGTTGCCGTGGAAGGCGGACGTGCGGGCATTTTGCTCAGGACAACCACGACGCCGGGCGCCATTACCGTGACCGCGGTTAGCAGTTGCGGGCTTTCTTCGGCAACGGTAAACCTGTCCAGCACACAGGTCACCGAAAACATCGGCACTGCCGTAGCGCCCCGTCAACCCGCCGCTGGTTTCATGGGGTCCGCCGCCTCAAAGCGTTTGGAACTTTCATATATCGGCAATACGGCGGTCATCACGTTCCCCGCCGGAGCGGAAAAAACCGTGCGCTTGCTTAATTGTCAAGGCAGAACCGTTGCCGCTTCCACGCTCCGGGATGGTAACAAAATTGTTGTGGACGGCAAAATGCTGGGAAACGGGATTCTTTACGTCGCATGGAATTTTAACGGGCGTAAAATCATGTCGATGGTAAATGGAATGCGGTAAGCAAATTACGAGGAGCGTATTCTCAAAGCATTCTGAATTCCAACTTCGGGCTCCTGAATACTGACTTCTATTTTTTGACGGAGGAATCGGTTAAAAATGACCAAACGAATCAGTCTATGCGCGATGGCGGCGGCGAGTCTGTTGCTTGCGAATTCGGTAATGGCGGCGGAAGATTCGACGGAAAAATATGTACCGAAATTGAGCGGCTATGCCTCGTGGGAGTCTGGGGAAGTGGTTAGAGGTTATAGCAGCTCTGCCGGAGTTGAGTTAGACCGCGCCTGGCTTCAAACCGGTTATATGGGGATTTGCGCCAACGCTGATGTAAGCGACCATCTTCGCATTCTTGTTGGCGGAGAAGGACAATATATTGTTTCTTTCCGCAGGTCGGAGGGTGGCGCCAACGATGTGTTCACGGAGTTGAGATTCCCCCAAACGGTTTTTTCAATCAAACGTGGTGAAGCGCTTTATACAGCCGGAAGCGCTTCGAATTCTCTGTTTCAGTTGGAAGCGGGGTTTTTTCCGTATAAATACGATGCGGATGCAAAAGACCTCGGCGAATATTTATTTCGCACCTATTGTTATCCTACAGCCATGATTAATGAATTCGACAAGCCTTACGCGGATTTGGTGGGTCTTCGCCTTGGGCTTACCCTAAATGCCGGGCCGGGCGCTTTTCACAATGA
>JBAVGL010000387.1:0-7456 GCA_049684795.1 Chitinivibrionales bacterium
TGGGACAATGCAAAGGCTGCGCGTTGTCAAATATGACGTTGATTTCGGTGGTCGAAAACAAATTAAAAGAAAAAGTGTCTCAACAATTAGTCGTTAAAACAACCTAAGCAAGGAGGTCCATGCATGAGTAAAAGCAGAGACGTCAAAAAAGAAGAGAAAAAACAGCCGACAAAATCCATCAAGGAAAAAAGATTGGAAAAAAAACTTAAAAAAGCCGCAAAGATCGGCTCCCCTGCAACGATTTGACCTATTTTGTTAAATAATTTCTTCTCTTCGGCACATTTCTTTTCTGGAATGCGCCGTATCTTTTCCAGTCAAGTACCACCACCAAAGGCGGTGGCTTGCTTTCTGCGGCTGGAAGCCGCGGAAAGCAAGAACGCATTCTTGCCTTGACGAACCATCCTGTTCCACTGCCAGAGGCAGTGGTTTCCGAAGGCAGGAAATGAATATCCAACCATACATTAACGAAAAAGAAATAGAATTGCATTTTGTCCATTCCTCGGGCCCTGGAGGCCAGAATGTCAATAAAGTAGCCACGGCCGTCCAGATTCGTTTTGACGTGCGCAACTCCGTCAGCCTGCCGGAATATGTTCGAAAACGTCTTGTGAAGATTGCGGGGAAACGATTGACCAGGGACGGGGTTTTGATAATTTCCGCTCAACGGTTCCGGACCCAGCAGCAAAACTGGCAGGATGCCCTTGAACGACTCAACCTGCTGGTCCACAGGGCGGCAATACGGCAAAAACCCAGGAAAAAAACGCTGCCAACGTTTTCATCCAAAATAAAACGGCTGGAATCGAAACTACGCCGAGGTTCCGTTAAGCAGTCGCGTGGAACAAGGCATATAATCGAAAACGAATAATTTGATTTTGGTTAAAATTCCGAACAAAACATGAGGCCGCGGCGATCGCCATTCGTTGAATACTGTGGAACAACGTGGAGGGATGAAAAAATGCCTTTTCCGTTATGATGAGCGGCTACCCGCGCATCGATAAAGGCAATCAACCTGTCAAGCGCCATCGCGCCGATGAAAAAATTTGAAGCCACTTTGAAATTAATTGACGTGTTAAGATATTCGTTGTATTTCTGCCGGTACTCGTCGGACACCCAGCGCCATTGCAAATTGGGCGTCAGGTATTCAGCTTGCGGGGTCCTGTTGAGTTCCTGTACTTGATTATACCCCAGCGACCTGGACTGGTTAAGCCCGTCGGAATCCATGAAAAGCCCGACATTCTGCCAAAAAAAATCATCGGCGCCAGCGCCGCCCTGGATATCGGCGTAGGTTGACGCAAAAGAGTGGGCGGAGCGGGCGATTTCATTTGAGTATTGGTTAGTGGTATAAGCGCCGAATATCAAGGCAAGCTCCACGGCAAAATAGCCGAATGCGGCCTTTTGATTTCCCAGGTAATAATGCCCCAGTCCCGGTAAAAGCAAATTGGCGCACATGGCAATGGCGGCGGATTTCTCCGGAGTTTCACTTTTTGCGAACAAGTCGACGGTGTCGGTGGTCACTTCTTCTTCAACATGCACTTGTGCATATAAAGGAGCAGGCGCAACAGCCAATGAAACCATATAAAGCATCGGGGCGAAAGAAAAGAGTTTTTTCAAAATCCCATCCTGAATGCAAGACCAAAGCTTGGGTTAACCGGATCGGCGACGCATTGAGGCTCGATTCTGATATGTTGCCAGATGCTTTCCCTTCCGAGCAGTTCGTTATTATAGGCAATGGCGCCTATTAATGCGTCAACGGCGCTTGCCAGATGATTAATGATCATAAGCGCTAAAATCGTGTTGGCCAATTTGTAATAGTCGTTTGATTTCGACATCATATTGGTATAGATTACTTGATTAGGCGAATAACCGAAAATCCCCTGCTCAAGTACTTTTGTGCTGTCTTTCGGGTCAATGCGTTCAACTAAATAGAATATCGAGTCAGCGTCTGGGTACCAAAGATAATTAAAGTATTTGCCTGTAATTTTTGAACCTGTACTTTGCGTTATAGCATTTAATGAAGGTTCGCAATCATTCCAGCCCTGCACATATATATTGGAACTCCCTTCGAGGTCCCGGTAAAATTCCGGTGATTTCTGATTAAAAGCGGTGATAATGGAATGTAACGAATCGTAATAAATTCCATCTATCTTTTGCTGCGCTGCCGTGGAATCGCCCAATCCTCCGCCTCCATTGGCGATAGGAGGACTATTAAATAAGGTTTGAAGATCATTATAATAGGTTTGAAATTTTCCAAAATCAAAATTCTGGTTGGCGAATGCTATGCCATCGTTATATTGTCTTTTGCCTTTGGCATTGTATTCAACGCTGAGCCCGATGGCCGCCGCTTCTATGGCCACAAAAACGCCGGCCTTGATGTAATGTTTGGTGTATGCCTGACCGAGACCGGGAACGACCAATGACAGAAACATGGCGACTTTAGGGGACCGGTAATCTTTCAGGTTTTTTGCGAAATTAATTGAATGCACGGATTCGACTTGCGCTTGCTGGAGCGGTTTTTTTTCTGCCTGCACCGGCGCCGCGGCGACCACGGAATCTTTATGGACCGGAGTAATTTCAACCTTTTCACTTGGTAAAGCATTTTTCAAGGTATCGGACTTCTGCGCCTGGGCGCTGTCCCCATGAACGGGGGACGCAACCCGCAGCTTGGCCAAAGAATCCTTAATAGCCGCTTCCCTGGCCGCGTTCTTTTTCACGTCCCCCTCTTCAATGAGCAGGTCTTCTTCCTCAATAACGGTTTTTTTATCACCGGTTTCAATTTTGTTCTGAACAGGCGCCGGACTAGCTGGATGCGCATTTACCGAAGGGGCATTTTTCTTTGATTGGACAGCGGAATCGACGGTCTGGCCGGTTGAGCGCTTAACGGTTGCCGTTGTATCAGGTGCGGCAAAAAGGGAGAAATGAACGGCCGCAATCAGCAAAAAAACGATCCCGCAGATTTTCATGACATCTCCGTCTGCCAATAGGCAGATTAAAACCCCAGCACTTCACGCATGGTATAAAGACCCGGCTTCCTTGACGAAAGCCATTTCGCGGCCAAAACCGCCCCTTTCGCGAGGGGGCGCCGGCTATGCGCACTATGACGCAACTCAAGCCTCTCGCCAACCCCGGCGAACAAAACCGTATGGTCGCCCACAATGTCCCCGCCCCTTACCGCATGTATTCCAATTTCTTTTTTCGACCGTTCGCCAATGTTTCCTTGCCTTCCATTCCTGATCGCTTTCTCATATGGTAACCCCAGCGCCGATGCCGCGATCTCGCCAAGTTTCTTCGCGGTGCCGCTGGGCGCGTCTTTCTTGAATCGATGATGGGCCTCTATGATCTCAATATCGAAATCATCCTTGAGCCTTGAAGCCACCATGTCCGTAAGATAAAAAAGCAAATTAACTCCCAGGCTCATGTTCGGGCTGAAAATAACCGGACAAGTCCTGAACAAGCTCTTGATTTTATCAATATCCGCCTCCGCCATCCCCGTGGTACCAATGACGATCGCGGTTTTTTTTGAGGCGATCTTGTCGCACAAGGCCCCAGTTGCCTTGGGAGAAGTGAAATCAATGAGGACGCTGTCTTCAACGGGCAATGACAAGACATCGTCCGTAACCTTTATTCCCACTGTGCCGCGCCCCATGCAATCGCCGATATCGCGAAACATTTCGGGATGCCCCGAATATTCCACGCATCCGGTAAGTTTTACACTATCATCGTCCAATGTGCACGCACAGATTTCACGCCCCATTTTACCGAGTGCGCCGATTACGATAATATTCGTTGCCATGCCTATTTATTTCCGTTCACTCCAGACTCTTTTAGTACGGATATGAGCCTCTGTTTATTTTCTTTACCTATTGCAACAAGCGGAAGCCTCGGTTCTCCGGCGCTGAGTCCGAGATAATTCATGGCGGTTTTGACCGGTCCGGGACTCGTTTCAATAAACATGGCGTTTGAAACGGGCAGGAGCTGTTCGTGGAGACGCAACGCCTCATCCATATTTCCTTTTTGACAAGCATTTATCATGGCGACCATTTTTTCAGGCCAGATGTTGGCGACGACGGAAATTACCCCCGTCCCGCCGCACACTAAAATCGGTAAAGTTAAAGCATCGTCTCCCGACAAAATCGTCAGCCTGTCGCCGCAACGGCGATGGATTTCGGAAATTTGCAGCAGATTGCCGCTGGCTTCCTTTACCGCCACGATATTTTTAAATTCGCACAGGCGCTCTACGGTTTCGGCATTGAGATTGACGCCCGTACGCCCCGGAACGTTGTAAACGACCATCGGAACGTCGACTTTAGTTGCGATCATTTTATAATGTTGATAGAGCCCCTCTTGCGTGGGCTTATTGTAGTAAGGGGTAATGCAGAGAATGGCATGGGCGCCGTTAATTTGCGCGTGTTTCGCGGCCTCAATGGACTCCAACGTGTTGTTTGACCCCGCGCCGGCAATAACCTGTATCCGGCCTTTTGCCTGGGAAAGCGCAATGTCCACAACCCTGTTGTGTTCGTCCCACGATAGCGTTGCAGACTCGCCGGTGGTTCCGCACGGGACTATTCCCGAAACCCCATGCCCGATCAAAAATTCTATGTTTTTTCGCAACCCATCTTCATCAACCGTTCCGTCTTTGGAAAACGGGGTCACGATCGCAACATAGCAACCATGCAATACCATGGAAAGCCCCTCCCCTATTAAAGCATATTATTTTTTTTCGTCTTTAACGACCCATACTTTCAGCTTGGCATAAACGTCCCTGAAGAGATGTATCTTGACAGAATAGACACCAAGCTGCTTGATGGGTTCTTCCAGTTCGATGTTCTTTTTATCCACTTCAACCCCCTCTTTTGAAAGAAAATCCGCAATTTCCTGCGAGGTAACCGAACCGAAAAGCTTGTCGTCTTCTCCCACATTGACCGGTATTGTGCAAGGCACCCCCTCTATTTTTTTTGCCAGCTGGCGGGCTTCTTTGAGTTTCTTTTCTTCACGTTTTTCAGCCAATTTCTTCGCCTCGGTGACGGACTTTTTATTTCCTTCGCTTGCTACTACGGCGATTCCGTTCGGAATAAGGAAATTTCTGGCGTATCCGTCCTTTACGGCAACAACATCCAAGGCCTTGCCCAAATTATCATGATCTTTTTTTAATACTACTTCCATAATTATACAACTCCTGACCAGGATTCCTCTGAAAGAAAATTATCTCCCTGATTTTTCTGAAGAAATAAAAACAACTGTTATTTATCGTATATTTTCCGCGACAAATGGCACAAGCGCAAGATATCGCGCGCGTTTTATGGCGACAGCCAATCGTTTCTGGTGCTTTGAACATACTCCGGACAGGCGCCTTGGAACTATTTTCCCCCGTTCGGTAATAAAACGCTCAACTACTTTCTGGTCCTTATAATCTGGCTCGGTAAAATTCTGGTCGAACCAGCACACTTTTTTCATCCTATATCTTTTGTTCATGGTGCTTTATTCCCCTTTCACGCTTTGCTCGGCAGTTTCAGCAACTCTGGCTTTTCTTCTTTCCACGATTTTTGGTATCTCTCTCACAGCGGTCAAGTGGCGAAGAACGCCGTCATTCAATTTCAGGAGCTTATCAATTTTTCCGGCATAATTCTTTTCGGAATCACCCTTATATATAAAAAGATGATAGACCCCCGTTCTTTTCTTTTTGATCGTATATGCCAGGGACTTTTTTCCCCAAACATCCACTCTCTCGAATTCCGCATTCGATTTAATGAATTCTTCTATCTTTGCACTTTCCTTCTGGACGGCATCTTCGGACAGCGTGCCGTCGAAAATCACGACTGTCTCATAATTTTGCTTCAACGCGGACCTCCTTTGGGCTTAAGGCTTCGGCACACCGCAGTGCCCCGAAGCAGGATATAAATGAAAGAAATTACGAACCACCATAATAATAATTTTCATCACTTCACTTAATCTATTTGCGGGCCACCGTTAAAGGCATTCATCGCCTTATCGATCCCCTGCACGGCAAAGGCCATCATGGCGCCTTCGGCCTTGTGAAGCGTATTTTTCAGCAGCGCGGCTTCTTTCGCGTCAAATTTTCCCAGGACGAATTCCATTGCGCTGTCCGGTCCCCGAATCGGGCCTATGCCGATGCGTAAACGCGGAAAAGCGTTCCCCACATGTTCAATGATCGATTTGAGGCCGTTGTGCCCCCCATCCGACCCGCTTCGCCTGAGCCTGAGCGTTCCGAGCGGCAAATGATAGTCGTCAACGATGACCAGACACGAATCGAGCGTACAGTGTGTTATTTCGACGATTGCTTGCAAAGCTACTCCACATTGGTTGACATAGGTCATTGGCTTCACAAGCGCGCATTTTATTCCGTCACGCTTGCCCACGACGACTTCGCTCGAATCAATACGGCATTTTGACAATTCATGCAAAGACCGCGACATCCGGGATAGTGCGGCAAATCCGACATTATGCCTGGTGTTTTTATACTGCACTCCCGGGTTCCCGATGCCAAAGAATATTTTGTCAACGGCACCCGGATATAGTGTCTTTTTTTTGCCCCCAAGCAAGCTGAAAATAACAGAAAGAACCGTCACGGATTATTGCACTTGTCGATTAGGAAGTTCTGCCCTATTTCGTACCCTTTGCGCCTTTGCTATCTTTCAAATCTTTAGGGGCCTTCGCGCTTGCGTCCTTTTTGGGTTCGCCCTTCGCGGCTCCAGCGTCTTTCTTGACCTCGCCCTTTGCTGCACCGGCTTCCTTCTTGACCTCGCCCTTAGCGGCTTCACCGGCGGCTTCAGGCGCTCCAGCCACAGCGCCTTCCGCGCCCTCGGCTCCTTCAGCAACAGCTTCCTCTTCTTTGGGTTTCTCTTCCTCGGCGGAGGCGAGAATGATGACCGCGACCACTTCGTCGGGAGAATCTTTTATGACCGCATCGGCCACAGTCAAATCACGCACATGGATCGAATCTCCAATTTTCAGGTTTGCCACATCCACGGATATTTTTTCCGGTATATTGACCGGCATGCATTCTACGTTAAGGAATTTTGCAGGATGGCCGAGCACACCGGCCTGCTCTTTTACGCCGATAGGGATGCCGACGAGCTCCACCGGCACCTTGACGGTGACTTTTTCATCCATTGCAACATGCTGGAAGTCAACATGCAGGAACTTTTTGTCATCAAGAACATCGCGCTGGATCTCCTTGATAATTGCGATAGAGTCCCCTTTTTCCTCATCCAGGCAGAGGTCGATAAGGTTCCTGGTTTTCCTCGTGCGGACCAGCACCAATAATTCTTTTGCATCGACCTCGACGTTCTTAGCCGTTCGATTGTGTCCGTAATAATTGCCCGGTATCCAGCCCGAAACGCGCGCTTTCCGAGTGTAGGACTTACCTGAACCGGTCCTCAGACGTGTTTTGATTTTAACTATATCCAACGTAAACCTCCTTAAGGAACTAAATACCATGTAT
>JBAVGL010000388.1:0-3482 GCA_049684795.1 Chitinivibrionales bacterium
GCGGCGGATCGCCGCGAAGCAAGGACGCGGTGCTTTCCGACGCCGACAAGGCCCTGTACCTGTCGAAAAAGAACGGAAAGAACCTGGTCTCCATAATCTGACCGGGATTCTTATGAAGAAAGCAGGATTACCGCGATGAACCATATTTCTTTGTGTTTCGTATTTTTATACAGCGCGGCCCTTGAACTGTGCAGGGTCACCATCGTCCCTCCGCTTTTGTTGACAAAGGCATCAACCGCATGGAACATCCGGGAGCGGCTGGGGCCGCCTCAGTTGACAAATAATAATACCGGGCTTCCCGTCGTCTGGATACACGCGGCTTCGCTCGGCGAATCAAAGCTGCTGGTAAAATTCCTGGACATCCTGAAAAGGAAGCACCCTGAACACGTTTACGTGCTTACCGCCACGACCAGCGCGGGCGTGGAATACCTCAAGACGGTCGCGGACGACCGGGTGATCGCGCGGGGATTTTTGCCCTTCGACACCGTCGGATTAATGAAAAAAATGGTCCGGCGGTATTCGGTATGCCGGCTGTGGCTTATGGAAACGGAATTATGGCCGTCGATGCTCTGGGTGTGCATGCGGGAAAACGTGCCCGTGGGAATAGTCAACGCGCGCATGGAACAAAAATCATTCTCATCATTCAGGCTGTTGCGCTTCCTGTCCAGGCCAATGTTCAGCGCTCTCGATATCGTTTTGGCGCAGAGCGGAGTCTATGCCCTGCGGTTTGAAAAACTGGGCGTCCGGGCCTCCGCCGTGCATATCATCGGCAATCTTAAAAACGCCGTTGACGTCCGGCGTCCTTTGCTTTCGGAAAGGAACGCGCTCAGGGCCGCGATGAGCCTTGCCGCGGGGGATTTCGTGGTCACCGCGGGGTGCCTTCATGCGGGCGAAGGCCGCGTCCTCAAGGAAGCGCTTGACAAAATCAACCTAAACGGACGCCGGGTCAAATGCGTCGCCGTTCCCCGGTATCTCGGCGAATCCCCATCGCTTATAAAGGAACTGGGCCCCGATACGCTGCATACCAGGGAACCCTCCTCGACCGTTTCGTGGGAAATCTGCCTGGTCGACAAACTCGGCGTGCTGGAGGCCATGTACAAAATGGCCGACGCCGCCTTCGTGGGCGGGACATTCGTTTCCGTAGGCGGGCATAACGTCTGGGACGCAGCCCAATTCGGCATCCCCGTGTTTTTCGGGCCCGATTTTCATACGCAGCGGGAAAGCTGCGAAATGCTGCTTGGCGCGGGTGTCGGGTTTCTAGCGCGGTCCTCCAAAGAATTGGCCGAACTGATCACCGGCGTTGCAAAAACCGATACGAGCGGGTTTGCCGAGGCGCTTTCGCGCTTCATCCAGGGCGCCAGGGACCGTCAACAAGAAATTGAGCGGATATTGCCATGAGCGCCGGGCCTTCCAAAATGCCGGTCCAATGCACCCTGCTCGCGGGCAACGACGTTATCAGCAGGAAAAAAGCGAGGGACGACATTATTGCCGCGGTGCAAAGCCGGTTTGACCAGGCCGCCATCGAGCGTTTCGACCCCGAGGGCCAACCGTTCGCCTCCTTCACGGAACGCATCATAACGCCCTCGCTTTTCCAGACCGTGCGCATTTTCCTCATTCGCGACGCGCAGGCGCTTTCCCCCGAAGACCTTGAAAGCCTCTCCGGCGTTCTTCCCTACGACATTCCCGACGTGTATATCGTCATCGAAACCGATGCGTCGCGCGCGGAAAGAAGCAGAGAGCGCCGCGTTTCAAGGGGCTTCGGCCTTTTTATTGAATCGTTTGTCAAGAAAGCCGCCGATCGGCCCGGGAAATTCGCCTGTGCCGAGTTTATCATGCCTCCGGACTATAAAATGGCCGACTGGCTTGAGGCGCAAACGCCCCTTCTGGTCAACAGGACCATTTCAAAAGCGGACGCCGGTTACCTTATCGATCTCGTGGGCGGCGACAGCTCCGTCCTCTATTCAGAGCTCCAGAAAATTGATATACACCTTCCCCCGGAAAAGCCGATCGACCGCGCGGCAATTGAATCGGTGTCGGCCGGTACACGCCTCATGACCCAGTTCGAATGCGCCCAGGCCCTGGGCCGTAAAGACTTTCAAAGGGTCCTGGAAATCATCGACTCGCTCTATCTGGGCAGCGTCTATTTGCCCTTGTACATCTCGGCCATATTCAAGCACTTCTGGGCGCTTTTCAGGATCAAAAATTACGCCGCGGCAAATCCCTTGGACTTTTCCGGGTTCCAGCGCGCGATCAAACGCTACGACAAAGCGGTCCAGAACGAACTGGGCCTTAAAATAGGCATGGCGTCGGGCCTTCTTTCCGAAAAGCAAAGCTCCAAAGTCTATCCCGTTATTATAAAATCCGGCATCGTGCAACAGGCTTTTTCATTCATGGAACAGGATTACAAAAAAATATTCAAATGGCTTGGAGAATACGATGTCGGCATTAAAACCGGCCGCATTGACGATTCGAAAATAGGGTTTCAATTGCTGTGCTACAAGATTTTCAAGGTCGGGGAACTGTGATGCGCTATTTCTTCCGCGTCGAATACGATGGAACGCAGTTTGGCGGATGGCAATGCCAGACCAACGCCCCGAGCGTCCAGGAGGCCCTTAACAAGGCGTTTGCCACAATCACCCGGCAGCCCTGCGCGGTTGTCGGGGCCGGCCGCACCGACGCGGGCGTGCATGCCCTGGCGCAGGGCGCGCACGTTGACGTTGAGGGGCCGCTTAATGTTGACAAATGTGAGCTATCGGTTAATGCCGTCCTTCCCCGCGATGTCGCCATCTATCACCTGCAACCGGTGCGCCCCGATTTTCACGCGCGGTACAGCGCCAAACGGCGCCGATACCGGTACTACATGGCAGGCCGGAAAAGCCCGCTTCTTTACAAGAGGGTCTGGATGCTTTTCCACCGGGTCGATTGGGACAAGGTGCGCGGCGCCGTTCCATCGCTTTTGGGCAAGCACGATTTCGGCGCGTTCTGCGCCTCGGGAAGCAGCGCAAAAACCATGACGTGCACCGTTGTTCGCTCTGAACTTTCCGACACGCCGGAAGGCCATGTGTTTGTGATCGAGGCCGACAGGTTCCTGTACAAAATGGTCCGGACCATAGTCGGGACCCTTATCGACATGGGCCGCGGAAAGATTCTCCGCCCGATGGATGAAATCATCGCCGCGGGTGACCGTTCCTTGGCGGGGGAAACGGCGCCCGCCTGCGGCCTGGTTTTGGACAATGTGGAGTACGACGAAATTGATTGATTCCGGTTACGATTTTTCTTGCAACGGATGTTGTACCATTGATATGCTTTTGATTATATATTGTATTTTAATTGGTCCACTTTACTCTTCAGGGAGGTCACATGTCACGCATTAAACTCGTTTGTTTGCTTGCGGCGGTCGCTTGTTTATTCCAAACTTCGCCGGTTTTTGCGATCGCCGGAATAGGAATTCATTACGGGTTTGACATGACCCTTAAAATGTC
>JBAVGL010000389.1:0-5340 GCA_049684795.1 Chitinivibrionales bacterium
GACGTATACCAGCGCAACGGTTGATCCGAGCGGAAAGGGTCCCAAAGTATCCAACGTGGACGCGTTCAAAATAAATTGGAATTTAGCCAGTAATGGTCTTTATGAATTTTCCTTTCATACTACGGACGGGATTCCATCGTACTATCAGAACTATTCGCCTTCGCAAACATTTGCCCAGGCAAGCCCCGGCTTTACCTTGACGAGTTCCGGAATAGCCGGGCTTGACGGAAGTTATTACATAAAAGCCGACGCCACGCAATGCGTGTGGGTGAAAACGGACGGCAGTTTTGCGATAGTTTTTAAACCATAGAATTAAGTAAAAAAACCATGTAACGCCCCCTCAAAATCCCAGCGGGGTGAACCTCAACCCTCTCTTCGATCTCCCTTCTCCTTAGTAAGGAGAAGGGCAGGGGATGAGGTAAAAGGCCCCTTCGGGGATTCAGGAGCCGTTCGGATTATGAGAAGATAGTTAAGCGGTTTTAGGTTCTGTAGGCGAATTATATACGTAGACAATTACCCATACAGAACCTTATCCACCTTGTGGGTTAATCGGATATCAACTGGAAAGTAAGAGGAATAGTATGGCCAAAGTCATCTCGTTTTTTTGCCGGGCATTGCTTCCATGCATGTTGCTGCTGCCCGACCTCGCATCGGCCGACGACACCTTATGGAACCTGCCGTACGCCAGGCCGTCAAAATATAATTATACCGCTTATTATTCCGCTGACGTCAACGCCTCTCTCGCCGCCTCAAACCCCGGCCCCGGATATTTCAAACAGCGGTTCACCTCCGGCTGGAACTATTACAAGGCCAATTTCATCATGAGCAGCGGACTTGTCAACCAGATGGCCGGAAACGGCGTGGGCACCACCACGGCCGTTTCGGAAGGGCAGGGCTACGGGATGCTCCTGGCGCTCCTCAACAACGACCAGACCACGTTCAACAGGATTTTCCAGGCCGCCAACACTTATATGTGGAGCAGCAGCCATAATTCCTATTTCAATTGGAAAATCGTCAACGGCGGCGTCAGCGCGACCGGCGCGGCCACCGACGCGGAACTCGATATCTGCCTGGCGCTCATTTTCGCCGACAAGCTCCAGAAGAACAGCTCCATTACAAAGTGGCAGGCGTTCAATTCGGGCGGCGTCACCTACGCGTCCCGCGCCACGCAGATGCTCCAGTCGATCCATACGAACATGACGCAGAACAATTACCTTCTGCCGGGCGATAACTGGGCCGGGTCCGGCCTGAGCAACATGGACCCGAGCTATTTCGCGACCGGATACATGCGTGTGTTCGACCAGTACCAGACCGCCTATGCGTTTACTCCGGTCGCGTCAACGTGCTTTACGGTGCTCAAATCGAGGAGCGCGCAGTACGCCAAGGGCCAGGCGCCCGACTGGTGCACCAGCACCGGCGGTCAGGCAGGCAACCCGCAGTCGGGCCAGACCTATCAGGGCCTGGGCATGACCGATGACGCCATCCGCACGCCCTGGCGCATCTGCATGGACGCGCTCTGGTTCAACACCGCCGACGCCATTACGTTCTGCTCGAATTCCCGCAATACGCTTACGCAATATGTAAACGTCACGCCGACCAATGAACAGGTGCTGCTCCAGCAGATGGGAGAATACACGAACACGCAGTCGGTCATCGATACTTCGGCCGGGGCCTTCCATTTCATAGCCATGTGGCTCTGCGGGGCCCTGGGATCGAAGGACGCGTCCTATTCGAAACAATGCCTCAACGCGACAATAATCACGAAGGTTGCCGGAACATCCGTATTTTTCGGCGACATAAGATTGAGCGATGAATACTATTATTATAATCAATCGCTCGGCATGCTCGGTTTCGCCGCGTTCACGGGCATGTTTCCCAATGTCCTTGCCGACACGATCAAGGCCTATGTAAATACCAAGGATGTTTCGCAAAAGATCGCGCGGGTTTCGTCGTTCCATGCCCGCGCCCTGCCAGGCGGCATCGGGTTTTCGCTTGGGGAAAATTACCCGGCCGGTCAACATATTACCGTGGCCCTGTACGACCTCAAAGGGAAAAGAGCGCTTTCGCAATCTGTGGAAACAGGTTCTTTGCTGTTCATGCCTGTCGCTAAAGATCGTCTAAGCGCCGGTATCTATATATTGAAAGCGTCAGTGCCGGAAGCTTCCGGGAAAACGATGGAATATCTTGACAGGATTGATTGGAAATAAGTAATATATTGATCGCGCTTCATACTTTTGTAGGGGGCTTGACGTCATCGCCCCTAAAATCCCCGGAGGGGAAACCTCAACCCGCTCTTCGAGCACCCTTCTCCTTAGTAAGGAGAAGGGTAGGGGATGAGGTAAAAGTCCCCCGGCGGTGGTGGACGTAAAGATTGGTTATAGTATAATTGCTCTCTATATCGGTCGTGAAAGGGTCTATTAATATGTCAATAAGCAAACGAACGCTGGCGGCGGCGGCGGGCATGTGTCTGGCGTGCGGCTTTTCGCTGTATGCCCTTACGCGCACCGTGGCGCAAAACGGGACCGGGGCATACAAAACCATCCAGGCGGCGATAAACGCCTCGGCCCCGGGCGACGTCGTGGAGATCATAGACGCGGCCACCTATCCGGAGCAGGTGACCATCGACAGCACGAAAAACGGACTGACGCTCACATCCAGCAATCCAACGGCGCTCAACAAGCCGAGGGTGGTATGGCAGGACCTTGTCAATGTTCATCCGAAAACCTATGCCGAATCCCTGATCGACACTCTTATAAACTGGGACCAGAACGGCGCGGTGCGTATAATGCGCGCCCAGAACGTTACCATTAACGGCATTGCAATTGACGGCGGCGGGCCCTACGTTTTTGGATATGGGTGCGTTTGGTTGAGCGCAAACGATCTTGTCGGCGGGAATGCTGCCCTTACTATCTGGGTGTCCGGAGGAGCGCACATTGTCAATTGCGACATGTCCAACGCGTATTTGGGCATCAATTTCAAGGACCGCAACGAGGGCGGCATTTTCGCGAACGCCAACCCCGCCGATTTGCAGCCCCAGAACATCGTCCCCATGTCCGGCTTCGGCAGGACAGGCAACCATATCGTGGAATATAACCGTATCCACAATAATTCCTTCGGCCTGTACTTCGAGTCTTCATGGGACCTTGGCTCAACCATACGCTACAATCTTATTTACGAAAACCACCATCAAACAGCCGCGTTCGCCCACCAGGTGGCGACTTCGCCGACCGGCAACAATTGCGGAACGGACGGCAAAAACCAACCCGGCGGCGCTATGATGTTCAAGGACGTGGCGTATAGTCCTCTGTCAATTTACAACAATACGTTCTGGCATAATTTTATGATCTTCATCGGCGGATGGCGTCCCGGCGCCCAGCACCTGATTTTTAATAATATCTTCGCGAAGCCTTTTGAGTATTGGGGCTCCGACCCGTCGTTTAGCGGCGATGCCTATATGGAAATGTCCCCTTATTTTCCCAACCGCATGTATAACTGCATCTTTTCATGCCAAAACCAAGCGCCGCAAACAGGATATGTGGCGATCATGAATGGCATGCCTCAAGTCCAGGGGGTCAACGGCGCCGCGCCCGCTCCGGGTTCGCTGCTTTCGACGGCCACGGCAAACGCGCCCTATCCAGTTGCCGCGAACGTACGCTGGATTGAAATGGACTCGACAATGTTCCTTTCCATGGACCCCGCCACGGCCAATTTTCTTACGCCCAACTGGAACAATGCCACCCTGGCCCAATATGTCAAAAACCAGGGGTGGCAGAAGTCCGGGGTGAAAAACATGGACGGTTCGTGGGCCGATATCGGCGCTATTTCATCGGACGGCAACAGGCCCACCGATCTCGCGTCCATACGCCCCGTCGATCCCGTAACGATGCTGACTCCTACGAGCTTCACGATCAAGTTTGCCATCGACCAGCTTATCGGTCAATTCCAGAACCCCACCGCGAAGCTGTTCAGGTTCGTCAGCAATCTGCCTCCCGTTGCCAACTGGGACCCGGCAGCGGTCATTACAACGGCAAACATCAATGACATTACGCTTCCCCCGCCGCTGCAGGTGGGCATCAACAGCTATACCGTCACCGTTCCAACTGCGCAAACCGCTGATTACGCGTTTTTCGAGGGCATTTTCGAGGGCACGGACGAGTTTGGGAAAAAATACACTTCGTCAACGGGATTCCTGCCGTACCGGAACCTGAATTACAAGTTCATCGTGCAAATCTGGAATAATGCCCTGACAAAACAACTGGACTCGGTGAGCGTAGGCGACACGGTGATTTTAAAGGTTATCCCGCAAAACAAGGCCGGCGCGTTATTTACAAATCCCATTACCCCGGTCAGCGTGAACCTCGCTTCCGGTTATACGCTTTGGAACACGGCCGTAAATCCCCTCGCCCCGCTTGCCTATCCTCCTCCCGCGGGCATAACGGCTCAAACGTCAACCGGGGTGAACAGAACGGTCATGTTCACCAAAGTCCCCACGGGCGGCATTGAAATCGTGAGCCTGTCGGGAATCTGGATGGCCGCTACCGATACGGAGGTTTTTCAGGGAAGCACCTCCATTCGCGTGCTTCCGGGCCCGGCCGCCACGGTATTATTTCAGGACCCGCCGTCAAACACGTACAAAATCAGCGTGCCGCCAACATTACCGCAAGGTTCTCAATATCCGGGATTTTTATATGTGTATGATAAATACGGCAATAAGACCAATGCCTCGGCCACTATCACGCTGTCAAGCCTTACGCCTACGCAAGGCACATTTGTGGGCGGCAATCCAAACCTGACCATCACCACCAACGATACGGGAACAGGCCTGTTCAGCGTAGCGGCCGCTTCCGGAGCAACAACTGGAAGTCCGGTGAGGCTCCAGGCAGTGTTTTCCGCGACAAATGATACTGATTTGGCTATTATGATAGTAGGCCCGCCGGTGGGCGAGTTGTTCATATTTTACGGCGACACCAACCAATACAATGCCGCAACGCAGCTTAACGGACAGGTGGGAGATTATCTGCAGGTAACTATTATAGCCACGAAAGCCACCGCACCCGCTTCGCTCAACGACATAGACACCGGCATCAATGTGACGTTTAACGTAACAGGCACGCCCGGACTGGCATTCTACAGTTCAGCCGGGGCCTCGTCGCCCGCGTTAACCTACGCGCTTGTGCACGGACGCGCCACGGTATGGGTGAGCAGCTCCTCCGATTCCATCATCAACGGCCAGATGACCGCGACCACCACGACCATCGGCAACAGCTCGCGCCAGAACATTTATATCACCCGGCCCCTGGTCGCCATCGACAGCGCGTTTTACTATTCGCGCACGGGGTT
>JBAVGL010000390.1:0-2076 GCA_049684795.1 Chitinivibrionales bacterium
GTACCAAGACACGGTCGAGCTGTTTATCAAGCACGGGTTCGGCTTTGCAAACTGGGATTATAAAAGCGATGATTTCGGGATTGTAAGCGCTTCGGGAGTCGTGGATACGAAATTGCTGGCGGTTTTAAATAATGCGGCAAAAAGCGGGGTGGCGTTATAACAAGCTGTTGAGTTAAAACATCCCCCTTTTCGAGGGGGATATTCATTGTTGCGGACAACGTTTTTTTTCAGCGAAAGGTTTCCCAATGCCTTCACAGAAGATAACCATCGGAGTCATCGGCGGGGCCGAGGCTTCCGCCGAGAACTACCAACTCGCCTATGACGTGGGAAAATTCATTGCCGACAACAATGCCGTTCTCATAAGCGGCGGTTTGTCCGGGACCATGGAGGCTGCGAGCAAAGGCGCCTTTGAAAACGGCGGCATGGTCATTGGTTTTCTACCAGGAGACGCAAAAGCCGACGCGAACCCCTACGTGCACATCGCCGTTCCCACGGGCATGGGCGTCGCGCGAAATGTGCTGGTCGTGCGTGCCGCCGACGTTCTCATCGCGTTTCCGGGTTCCTTCGGGACGCTTAGCGAAATCGGCCTGGCGCTTAATCTTGGCAAAACCGTGGTGTATATGCCCGGAACATGGGACCTGAAAAAGCTCGCCCCTGTCGACGGGGCCCTGTTCAAGGAAGCGTTTGACGCACGGCAGGCCATTGGCCTGGCGCTGGCGGCGTTGCGGTAAAGCGGGGAAATAGCTGACTATAACGAGATATTGAATGTGTCGTTTAATACAATGCACGCAGAAGGAGGAATAATGCGATATGGTTTTCTTTCAGTTCTGGCTATAACAGGGATATTAAATGCGCAACCGAAGATTCCTGATATTGCTGTTTTGGAGCTTGATGGTAATGGAATTGCAGCAACCGATTTAGGGGGACTATCTAATAGACTTAGAACAGAGCTATTTAACACAGGTAAGTTTACCGTAATCGAACGGTCAAAAATGAATGAAATTCTAAAGGAACAGGGATTTCAACAATCAGGATGCACTATTACCGAATGCGCTGTGCAAATTGGGCAGCTTATAGGAGTACAGAAGATGGTTCTTGGAAGCGTCGATAAAGTTATGGAATTGTATTCAGTAAACCTTCGAATGGTAGATGTGAAAAGCGGTAAAATAGAACAGAACGTAGTTCAGGATTGCGAAGGGTGCAGCTTGACAGACGTCATGAAAACGGCTATAAGGAATTCGGCGAGAAAAATGGCAGGGCTGCAAATTGACACCACAATTAATAGGAACCAAACTTCAGCCAACAATTCAAGTGTGGCCCCAACACCAGTGGATATTTCAAAAAGAAGTGATGAACCGCCGGCCAATCCTACTAATCAACCGACCGTGGCATTAATATTGGGGCCCGTCTTGACGGTTGCAGGAGCTATTCTATGCATTTATGCCGAAGTTGGAAATAGCAACTATAGGGGTCCTGACAATCCTTACCAAGTTCCACTTATTTGTGGAGAGATTGCAATTGTTACTGGTATATCTATTGACATTGTAGGATTGGTTAAAATTATAAAGCGGTACGATTGGAAAAAGAACCATAAATCATTTTTCCAATTATAAAAAAAATGCATAACAACACGCTAAATCATGACCGTCCGCATTTGCAAACAGCTTTGGTTTGCGGGTGGTTGTTTCGATACACAAGATTCGTGATTTGCATGGGTAAAATGCGGTTGTAGTCAGGCATATTAGCTCCGGCGTTATGCGATGAAATGGAAAGACAAAAATGAAAAAGTACAAAGGCACATTGGTAATCTTGGGGCATTCGAACAGATTATTTGATGCCAATACAATAAAGAATTGGAAATCAAATTTATTTGAAATAACAACAATTCAAACAATTGAAAATTTGCCAGAAAGCGAAGTCAAAGATTTTTACTTTGATCAAAAATACGAAAAGGACCAATTGTCCGGACTTATCAAATGCCCAAAAGAATCCGATTTTGCTGTAGCAATAATGGCCTACAGATTTGTAGATAATTTCTATATGCATAGGCTAGGAAAAAACTGCGTGGCTATATCA
>JBAVGL010000391.1:0-11784 GCA_049684795.1 Chitinivibrionales bacterium
ATACATCATGGGCGCCCTTTACAAAGGGCTCGCCGTTTCGGGTATTCTTGCGGCTATAGTGTTTTATTTCGCGTCGAAAATTTTCCTCGCCAAACTTCCCGAGAGCGAAGCAATTTTTTCAGCAAAAAGTGTATTTTGCATGGCAATCATCGGGCTTGCGCTTACCGGCCTCATCGTTATGATTACCGAATATTTCACTTCGACGAGTTTTAACCCCGTCAAACATATCGCGTCGGCTTCCCAGACCGGTCATGCGACCAATATCATTGCCGGCCTCGCGGTGAGCATGAAGTCGACCGCATTGCCGGTCCTGACCATCTGCGTGGCAATCGGCGGCGCTTACTTTATCGGGAAGCATAGCGCAATCGCACATCATTTTGCCTATCCGGGTATTGCTGGTCTGTTTGCTATCGCGCTTTCGGCCGTGGCCATGCTTTCCATGACCGGGATCGTGGTCGCGATCGACAGCTATGGCCCGATCACCGACAACGCGGGCGGCATAGCCGAAATGGCGGGCCTCGACGAAAAAGTCCGCGCAATCACCGATCCGCTTGACGCGGTCGGAAACACCACGAAAGCCGTCACCAAGGGATACGCAATCGGCTCGGCCGCGCTCGCGGCGCTCGTACTTTTTGCCGAATTTTCCCGTTCGTTCGGCGGCGCGGTATCATTCGACCTCTCCAACCCGAAAGTGCTTATCGGGCTGTTTATCGGCGGTCTTCTGCCGTTTTATTTCGGCTCTTTGCTTATGGAGGCAGTTGGAAAAGCAGCTGGGACCATTGTCGAGGAAGTCCGCAGACAGTTTAAGGCAATTCCCGGGATTATGGCCGGCACGGCAAAACCCGAATATGGAAAGTGCGTTGACATTGTAACAAAAGGCGCCATCAAACAGATGATGCTTCCCGCGCTTATTCCCGTCGCAACGCCTATTCTTGTTGGATTGATTCTTGGAAAAGAGGCCCTCGGCGGCGTGCTTATCGGCGCAATCGTCACCGGTCTTTTCCAGGCGATTGCAATGACCAGCGGCGGCGGCGCATGGGACAATGCCAAGAAATACATTGAAAACGGCGCGTTCGGCGGCAAAGGTTCCGACGCCCACAAAGCGGCGGTAACCGGCGACACCGTGGGCGACCCGTACAAAGACACGGCAGGTCCGGCCATCAATCCGATGATCAAGGTCGTGAACATCGTGGCGCTGCTGATTGTGCCGCTCATTAAGTAAACGTGGATTTTTATTCTTAATTAAAAATGGCAGAAGCAAGTCTTCTGCCATTTTTTTTGAACAGTTCAGATAATTCATACCTGATGTATGATGTATTTTAATAATATATGCATGAACTTTCAATAGCCGAAGGCATTCTAAGCGCAATAGAACAGCGCCTGGGCGGTAAAAAAATCCTCACGCGGATCAATCTTTCAATAGGCCCGCTGGCCGGTGTCTCCGCGGAGTCACTCGAATTTTGGTTTTCGGAAATTGCCAAAGACAAAGGTTTCGGCGCTCCGGCGCTCGAAATAAATAAAACACAGGCCTCGGCCGTGTGCGCACAGTGTAAAAACACCTATGAGGTAAAGACCTTTTATTCGGGTTGTCCGCAATGTGGGGCTTTTGAAAGGACAGTTCAATCGGGATATGAATGTGTTATTGATTCCATAGAAATGGAGACGGAATAATGTGCGAAGAATGCGGATGTGGCGAGTTGTATGAAAAACCCGAAAAGCTCGTTGAAACCCGCGAACATCGCGATCATCATGGACATCATGAACATCATCACGATAATGGCCATGATCATCATCATGCGCATCACGACCATTCTCATCATCATGAGCATTCCCATTCCGAAACCCTTACAAAAACCATCGATATAGGCCTTTCTGCTCTGAAAAAAAACGACGATTATGCCATGCGCAACCGTCAATTTTTTAAAGAACGAAACATTCTGGCGGTCAATTTAATCAGCTCGCCGGGAAGCGGCAAAACGACGCTTCTCGAACAAATGGCTAGGCTGCTCGGCAGATCCATGGCCGTTATCGTTGGGGACATTCAAACACGGCGCGATGCGCAGCGCATCGAGTCCTGCGGAAGCCAGGCGTATCAGATAGAGACAAACGGCGCCTGCCATCTGGACGCCCACAGCGTTGAGCACGCCTTGGAGAAACTAGATTTCAATGATGTTAAAATTTGCATTATAGAAAACGTGGGAAACCTGGTGTGCCCGGCCGCATACGATCTCGGGGAGGCATTCAAGGTTGCGATTCTTTCTGCTCCTGAAGGAGACGACAAGGTCTTGAAATATCCTTCGATTTTTTCACGGGCCTCAATAGTGCTCATTAACAAGATGGACATTGCAGGATACCTTGATTTTGACGTGGAAAAGGTAAAAAAAGAATGCAAGAGCCTGAACGATCAATGTGATGTTTTTTTAATTTCTGCGAAAACAGGACAGGGCATCGAGGATTTTTGTCAATTCCTGAAAATTAAAAGGGCGCAACAAAAAGAATGATTACAATTGGCGTAGATCCAATGAAATTACTTCAATTTGCTCACACATGTGCGGAATATTATTTTAATCAACTTTGCTTCGGTGCAATAATCATCGGCCATACTTACTAAAAAGGCTTTTTGATGAATCAGATTTCTTTTCTTCTTCTGTTTCCTCTTGCCCCAGCACTGCTTTTAGCCTTTATATCAAACCAAACTGTCCGTAATTTAATCGTGTGGATCAGTTCGCTGACGCTCATTTTTGTTTCGCTTTCCCTGGCAACAGCGCATTTAGGGACTTCTCCTGAATTTTTTTCAGTCGACTCTCCTATTCTCGAAAAACTGTTTTTTGCCGGGGAAATACTTCTTTCCCTGTATCTGCTTTGGCGTTGCAGGGGGATCAATAAAAAAGAGTCGTACATTCCCGTGCTCATAATTTTACAGGCGGGAATCGGGGTATTCCTTGAACTGAGCGGTAAATTGCCCAAGGTCGAGAATGCTTTTTACGTTGATAATCTTTCGGTCATTATGGCGCTTATTATCGGGATCATCGGAACGATCATCTGCATTTACTCCCTTGGCTACATGAAGGAATATCACGAACATCATAAGGAAATGAAAGACAATAGCCGCGGGTTTTTCTTCATATTTTTCCTGTTTCTTTCGGCGATGTTCGGCGTGGTTTTGTGCAACAATCTTGTGTGGCTGTTTTTCTTCTGGGAAGTCACGACCCTGTGCTCGTTCTGGATGATCGGTTATTCGAAAACCGAAGAGGCGAAAAGAAATTCTTATCTGGCCCTTGGAATGAACCTCATCGGCGGGTTTGGCTTTTCAATCGCGCTTGTCTATCTGACTTTTTTTGCCAAGACCCCGACCATTGAACTCGACAAGCTTATTCATATGGGTTCGGCGCTTGCGCTTATTCCCGCCTGCCTCATTTGTTTTGCCGGATTGGCAAAATCAGCCCAGCTGCCGTTTTCTTCATGGCTCCTCGGCGCGATGGTCGCCCCGACGCCGGTTTCAGCGTTATTACATTCAAGCACCATGGTAAAGGCCGGGGTGTTTATTATAATAAAAATGGCGCCTATTCTCCAGCATACGACCGCCGGCCTGCTTTTGGCCGGAGTCGGGGGCGTGACCTTTTTAATGGCTTCACTGCTAGCTGTTTCTCAGAGCAACGCGAAACGCGTCCTGGCTTATTCCACGGTTGCCAATTTAGGCCTTATCGTAACCTGCGCCGGAGTGGGAACGTATGAGGCGATCTGGGCCGCGCTTCTGCTGGTCGTTTTTCATGCGCTCGCAAAAGGGCTTCTGTTCCTTACGGTCGGGACCGTGGAACATAAAATCGGGAGCCGGGACATCGAAGATATGGAAGGACTTATCGCGGTAAAGCCGTTCCTCGGCATCGTCATGCTCATCGGTATAGCGGGCATGTTCCTGGCGCCGTTCGGAATGCTTATAAGTAAATGGGCCTGTTTAAAGGCGCTCATCGACGCGAGTCCGATCCTGGCCGTGCTTCTTGCTTATGGAAGCGCGCCGACGCTTTTCTTCTGGTCGAAATGGATGGGAAAGATATTAAGTGTGCCTTCGAATGCGGTTATTCTGGAATCTCCGGTTGACACGAATGAAGCCACGGCCTTGACATCTTTAGCAATCCCTACAGTTTTGACTTGTTTGCTTTTTCCCCTGATCGCTTCCATTGCGATTGAACCATATATTTCAAACCTTTACGGACAGACAATATCGCTTTCGCGGGGAAACATACTCATCATGACGATAATGCTCGGGCTTATTATTTTAGTGCCGCTGGGTTTTGTTTTTAACCCGAGAAAACAAAAACACGTTTCCAGCTATCTGGCGGGGGCGAATGTTTCGGGAAGCACCTCGTTTTTAGGGGCCATGGGAGTTGTTAAAGACGTCGCTACGCGCAACTATTATCTGAGCGCAGCTTTTGGAGAGAAAAAACTATCACTGGCAAGCGTACTGCTTGGGGGCGCGCTTATACTCGGCATGTTCGTGGTGGTGATCATATGACAAAAATAGCGATAGTCCTTGCGTACTGTATCGCCGGTGGCGTGCTCGGCGGCCTGCTTTCGGGGTTCGACCGTATCCTTACGGCGAGGATGCAAAGCCGGAAAGGCCCGCCTATTTTACAGCCGTTCTTCGATGTGCTCAAGCTTATGGACAAAAAAACGGTCGTCGTCAATAATTATCAGACATTCTACGTAGCGTGTTTTCTTATTTTTATCATATTGACGGGTGCGCTTTTTTTCGTGGGCGGCGATCTGCTGCTCACCATTTTCGCCTTGACCGTCGCGGGCATTTTTCTGGTGCTCGGCGCGTATTCTTCGCATTCCCCCTACAGCACCATCGGCGCGGAACGGGAGCTGCTCCAGATGATGGCCTATGAACCGGCGCTTTTAATCGCGGCGCTGGGCATGTACTGGGTGACGAAGAGTTTTCACGTGAGCGTCATTGCTTCGTATTCGCATCCGCTGATCGCCGTGTTACCGGGGATATTTATCAGCGTTCTTTTCATTCTGACCATTAAGCTGCGCAAATCGCCCTTTGATCTTTCTACGTCCCATCATGCACACCAGGAACTTGTCAAAGGCCTGACCACGGAGTTTTCGGGGTCATCGCTTGCGATGATCGAAGTCGCCCATTGGTACGAGAACGTCATGCTCTTAGGTTTTGTGTATTTGTTTTTTGCATCGAGCCCGATCATCGGGATCGCGGCGACGATAGCGGTCTATATTTTGGAAGTTTTGATTGATAATATGTATGCGCGGCTTACCTGGCAATTCACCGTTGCGTCGTCATGGATCGTGACCGCCGGGTTCGCCGTGACCAATTTGGTTGCAATAACAATACTATTGAAATAACTTGAGGCAAACGATGTCATATTTAAAAAAATCTCCCTGGGTTTTTCACTACGACGCATCCAGTTGCAACGGGTGCGATATTGAAGTACTGGCTTGCTTAACGCCGCTGTACGACATCGAACGCTTCGGTATCATCAACACCGGAAACGCGAAACACGCCGATATCTTTTTAGTGACCGGCTCGGTCAATGAACAGAACCGCAGCGTTATTAAAAATCTGTACGATCAAATGGCCGATCCTAAGGTCGTCGTGGCAATAGGGATTTGCGCCACGAGCGGAGGCATTTTTCGCACGTGTTATAACGTCCAGGGCGGCATCGACAAGCTTATTCCCGTCGACGTATATGTCCCCGGTTGCGCGGCCAGGCCCGAATCGATCATCGACGGGGTCGTCAAGGCGCTTGGAATCCTTGAACAAAAGGCCGGGGCGCTTAAAAACGAACAGTTAGTGGAAAGCGTTTAATTCTTACAATGGCAGAAACACTGATAAAAATTGATAAGTCAGAACTTTTGGCAAAAGTTAAGGAACTGCACGCTCAGGGAAACAGGCTCGTCCAGATCGCGTGCACGCTTGCAGAAGAATTTGAGATCACCTACAGTTTCGATAAAGACCTGGCGCTCACCAACGTGCGGGTGATGGTTTCCAAGGCCGACCCGGTCGTTCCCAGCATAACCGACGTTTATTTGTGCGCCTTTGGCTATGAAAACGAGCTGCAGGATCTTTTCGGGCTAACGGTCCCCGGAATGAAATTGAACTTCAATGGAAATTTCTACATGACCGCGATTAAAACACCGTTTAACGCGAGCATTAAAAAGCAAGAAGCGCAGTAAACCATCATGGCACAACGAACCGTAATACCGTTTGGTCCACAGCACCCCGTTCTTCCCGAACCAATACATCTTGACCTTGTCATGGAAGACGAAACGGTGGTGGAGGCCGTCCCGTCGATAGGGTTTATCCATCGCGGATTGGAAAGACTGGCGGAGACGAAAGATTTCCAGGAAATGACCTATGTCGCGGAACGCATTTGCGGCATCTGCAGTTTTATCCACGGCCAGGGATATTGTCAGGCGGTTGAAGACCTGATGAACATTGCCGTGCCGCAAAGGGCGAAGTTTTTACGGGTCATCTGGGGCGAAATGTCGCGTATTCACAGCCACCTCTTGTGGCTTGGCCTTGCGGCCGACGCCTTCGGTTTCGAAAGCCTTTTCATGCATTCGTGGCGGGTGCGCGAAGCGCTTCTTGACATTGTTGAAGAAACGACGGGCGGACGGGTGATATTCGGTTCTTGCAAGGTGGGTGGCGTACGGAGAAACATCGACAATGAAAAGCTCAAAAGCATAACCCTTGAGCTTAAAAAAATAGAGAAAATGAGCCGCGAGATCACCAGTGTCTTTGAAAAAGACGGATCAATAAAACGCAGGCTTTCGGGTATTGGAGTGCTGTCGAAAGACGATGCTTATGCATTAGGGGCCGTTGGCCCGACCTTGCGGGGAAGCGGCAACATATCCGACACTAGGAAACGAGGCTACGCCGTTTACGGCGAACTTTCTTTTGAGCCGATCGTCGAAACCGCGGGCGATTGCTTTGCGCGTTGCTTGGTCAGGGTTAGGGAAATCTACCAGTCTTTCGATTTGATTTACCAGGCAATCGGAAAAATTCCCGAAACGGAAATAGATGTCAAGGTCGTAGGTAATCCTCCGGCCGGAAGCGAGACCTTCATGCGGTTGGAACAGCCCCGCGGCGAGGTCGTTTATTATCTTAAGGGAAGCGGCACAAAGTTCCTGCAACGGTTCCGGGTCCGAACGCCGACGTTCGCCAATATCGCGCCGCTGGTCGTGGCCCTTAAAGGCTGTCAACTGGCCGACGTACCCAACATCGTCCTTACCATCGATCCTTGTATCAGTTGCACAGAGAGGTAAACAATGGGTTCTTTTGGGATTTTTAAAATGGTCACCGGATGGGCGCTGCAAAAGCCCGCGACGCGCTTATATCCATTTGTCAAACGCAAACCCTATGCCAACACCCGCGGAAGTATTGAAATAGACATTCAAAAATGCAACTTTTGTACGCTGTGCCAGAAAAAATGCCCCACCGAAGCGATCCTCGTGAAAAGGCAGGAAAAAATCTGGGAAATAGACCGCCTGCGATGCATTTCCTGCGCGGCGTGCGTTGACGCATGCCCGAAAAAATGCCTGAGCATGATTACTTCATATTCGCCATCCGTCACATCAAGAACCATTGATTCCTTTAAACAGGAACAACCCCAAAGCCCAGCCGAAGCGACCGTGGCGGCGGAATAAACTATTCTGCTCACTGAGCCTACCGAAGCGATAGCGCAGGGCAGGAAATGAGCAAGTCTAAAAAAGGTTCCCTTCGGCTTCGCTCAGGGAACAAGATAATATACTTTTATTCTTTCACTGCTTCGTATAATGGATTTCTGAGCACGCCCTGAGCCGGCGCGCGCTTTCCTCGGCAGTGATGTCCCGTTGCGGCATGGCCAGCATTTCGTATCCCACCATAAATTTCTTGACTGTTGCGGAGCGTAAAAGCGGTGGGTAATAGTGGATGTGAAAATGCCATTCGTCATGAGGCTGGTCGTCGGTGGGTTTTTGATGAATGCCCATGGAATACGGAAAATTTGTTTCAAAAAGATTATCGTAGCGAATTCCGAGGCCGTGCATAACCTCGGCTAATTGAAGTTTTTGTGTTTCGGAAAGCTTTCCGATATCGGTCATGTGTGTTTTAGGAAGGATCATCATTTCGAACGGCCATATCGCCCAAAAAGGAACGAGCGCGACAAAGGCGTCGTTTTCAAGCACAATCCTGGCTTGCATGTTCTCTTCCAGATTTACATAGTCGCAGAGAAGACACGTTTTGTTTTTTTCAAGGTATTCCTTCTGTTTGGCGCCTTCGGCGGCGGGCAGAACCGGCACGGTCTCATTGGCCCAGATCTGGCCGTGCGGGTGCTGGTTCGAGCATCCCATGACGTCGCCGCGGTTTTCAAATATCTGCACATGATTGATATACGGAAGCGCCCCAAGCTCTTTGTATTGTTCGATCCAAACGGTGACAACATGCCGCAGATCTTCGGGTTCCATGAGGGCGAGCGTGAGATCATGTCTGGGTGAAAAACAGATGACCTTGCACAAACCACGTTCGCTTCCGGCCACGAGCAGGCCCTTTTCCGACATGCTGTCTGAAGGAATTGTGGGTATTAAAGACGAAAAATCGTTTATAAAAACATGAGTGCTGGAATATTTCGGGTTTTTGCTGCCGTCCGCGCGGATGTTGCCCGGGCAGAGATAACAAGCGGGATCGAAGGCAGGTAGAACAGCGCCGGGGGATTTTTCAACTTTCCCCTGCCAAGGGCGTTTGGTCCTGTGCGGTGAAACCAGAAGCCATTCACCGAGCAGCGGATTAAAGCGGCGATGAGGATAATCGGATAAGTTCATAAAAAGCGAGACTCCAATTAATTGCTCTTACAACATCTGAAGCCTGTCTGAGGTTTTGCATCACCCTCGCCGCCTGCCGCGATAGTTTGACATTTTGACAAGGGCCCCCCCATCGCCGCGGGATTGTTGTCGGGGCCTTTGACCCATTCGAAGACATTACCGACCATGTCATAGGCGCCGAATTTGCCGGTACAGTGGTTCCGGTTGCCGGAAGGCTCCACGACACGGCCGTCGGAATTGCAGGCCAGTTTATCGAACGCCCAGCCATAGGAATAGGCGTACCCCTCAATTCCGCTGCAGGCCCACTGCCATTCCCGCGAGGTGCAGAGACGCTTGCCCTGCTTTTCGCAGAAGTTTTCCGCATCCTGATACGAAACGTTTACCTGCGGAACAACGCCCGCCTGGTTCGGATATTCATATTTGTCAATACATGTTTTGAAAAACGGACGGCCGGATTTACCCGGCGGTACGTCGACCAGGATCATCGAAGGCGGACAGATGAGCGCTTGCGCATATAATTTTATACTGTCGGTTTCGGCGCTCTCCTGTGAATGCCGGAAAATTTGCACTATTTGACCGAATGAATAATCGCCTTTTACATTGTCTCTGCTCAGGAATGAAACATTTTTGTTATTTTCGCCGGTGATTTTTCCTTCCAGGACGATGTTTGGCTTGGGATTTCCATAATCGTCGGTTTCAGGGTTTTTAAGGACAAGCGTATCAAAAACCGAAGGCGCCTTCTGCTTTGCGTCAACGGAGGAAGAGTCCGGTTTCGACGTAACTGAAATAGTAATATTATCAATGATTGATTTTGCGAGGGGAATTATCGCACTCCCGCTGCTGAGTTTGATATTGTCGTCGTCGATGGCCAAGAGATTCCCCTTGAAAACAGTTCCATTTTTTATATGGACTTCAAGCATTTGACCAAGCGGCTGTTTTTTCCGGACTTCATCGTACGTCATAAAGTCCTGGCCGGAGGAGCCGCTTGCCGGGCCATTTTGCGACGGCGTTGAAACAAGTTTATATTCGATGATGAGACTTTTACCAAACGTATAGGGGGCGCCTTTGCAGTCTAAAATAAGTGAAGTATCCGTTTTCGAATCCACGACACCTTCCAATTCATCTCCAGTGGTGAGGACCATGTGATACGTTTTACCTACGGCGATATCATTGAGGGAATCTAACGCATAGGAATAATAAAAGCCTGATACAGCTATTGCAATACTGCAAAGCATTAATTTCTTTATCATGGTTTTCTGTCCTTCCCCAAAGGGAATTTGACGCCGGATAAAAATGGGTACAATGTATTTTAAAAATAAATAGCACGACCGGCGATTATAGAAACAAATTTATAAAAAATACTATATATGGAGTTAATACAGACCGAAAATAAAATCTCCATTAAATCATGGTGCGATCATATTGAAAGCAGCGCCATGGCGCAGGCTCGCAATCTCGCGGCCTTGCCGATTGTTTTCAAACATGTTGCCCTTATGCCCGACTGCCACGAAGGTTTCGGCATGCCCATCGGCGGGGTAATAGCTTGTTTGGACGCCATAATCCCCAATGCCGTTGGCGTTGATATCGGCTGTGGCATGTGCGCCATGCAAACCGATATCGATGCAACAGCTATAGATACGGAAACCGTGCGGACCGTGCTTAATGGATTTCGCCTTCACGTTCCCATGGGATTTGATCACCATAAAGAAGACCAATCCTGGGACGGATTTGCTCGCGCGCCTGATTTGTCGATAATCCAGACTGAGCTTTCTTCCGCGAAAAGACAGCTCGGGACCCTTGGAGGCGGAAACCATTTCATTGAAATTCAAAAAGGGGATGATGGGAAAATGTGGCTCATGGTCCATAGCGGAAGCCGGAATTTCGGATACAAAATCGCGGGTTTTTACCATGAAAAGGCCATGGCCTTTTGCGAAAAGCGCCATATCGCGGTTCCCGACAAAAATTTAGCCTATTTGCCCATGGACACGTGCGAGGCGCAAGAATACATGGAGTCGATGGAATTCGCGCTGTCGTTCGCACGGGCGAACCGTGAGTCTATAAAGCAAAGGTGCATGGAAATCATGCATATCGCCACGAATTGTCAAAACATCGCTGAAATTGACATTCACCACAATTACGCCGCGCGGGAAAAACATTTCGGTCGCAGCGTTATCGTGCATCGGAAAGGGGCGACAAGCGCCGTAAAGGGACAAACAGGCATTGTTCCCGGCAGCATGGGAACGGCATCTTACATCGTGCGGGGAAAAGGCAATCCGGAGAGTTTTATGTCATGCTCCCACGGGGCCGGAAGGGCAATGGGCAGAAATGAAGCAAACAGACGCCTTACCCTGGAAGGCGTGCGGATTGCCATGAAGGGCATTGTTTTTGACGGATGGAAAATCGGAAAACGAAAAAAAATTGATCTCAGCGAAGCTCCACAGGCGTACAAGAATATTGAAACGGTAATGGAAGCTCAGAAAGACCTGGTGGAAATTCAGACGAGACTCATCCCGCTTGGTGTGGTAAAAGGATGATTTATTACAAGGAAACTTTAAACCCCAAATTAACTTCGTCGGCAGGAATTCCACCCATAACTCCCCAATTTTCAAGCGTTTGTTCATTAATAACTATAAAAACGGATTCTTTATTAACATTTAAAACATCATTCAATCTGTTAACAATTTGTTGATAAAGTAGTTTTTTAATGCCTTTTGACCTGCCGCTGAACATGGTAATTTCAATGAGTATTCCATAAGGGGGCTTCATGGTGAAAAAATGCGGCTTGTATTGAAGCAGTCGTATATTTCTGTCATCACCTGGCAGTTTCAGGACTTCTTGTACGCAGTCCATGACTGTCGTTTGTAATTGGTTTAAAAAATCCAGATTTTTTCCTTCAATGAGTTCAATCTTTACTAATGGCATAATGTTTGTCCTTGTCATGCCGCTCACTGAGCGAAGTCCAAG